>CAMYJZ010000029.1:0-852 GCA_947258845.1 uncultured Ectothiorhodospiraceae bacterium
CTTGCAGCGGTCGATCTGCTGGCGGATGATCCCCAGTTTTTCCTGCAGATCACTGTCTGACCGGTCGGCATATACCTGTTCGAGTTCAGCCGTCAGGATTGCCATGGTCCCCAGGGGGGTGCCCAGCTCATGGGCCGCACCGGCAGCGAGCGTGCCCAGGGCGACCAGTTGTTCATCCTGCAGGGCCTGCTCGCGGGCCGCGGCCAGTATTCGGTCACGCTCGCGCAGGCTGTGAGCCATGCCGACTATCAAGACGGCGACAAAGCCGGCACTCATGACAAACCCCAGCCACATGCCGAACACATGCATCTCGAAGCCGCCGTCGTGGTGCATGCCGCCATGGGGGAGCGGGACATTGTAGAACAGCAGTGCGGTGTAGCAGCCCACGGTCAGGGTGGCCATGATCCATGTGTAAGTCCGCGGCAGGATGGTCGCGGCGATGATCAGCGGCAACAGGAAAAACCACACGAAGGGGTTGGTGGCGCCGCCGGTGTAATAGAACACCGCGGTGATGCCGGCCACGTCCAGCAGCATCTGGATAAACAACTCCGCATCAGTGACCGTCTGCGCTGTCTTGATACGCAGCAGTGTCAGCATGTTCAGGCCAAACAGCAGGCAAATGACCACCACCAGCTGGCGCTGCGGCAGGTCCATTGCGTAGACAGCGGTCGCCAGCAATACCCCCGTGACAACCGCCAGGATGGTGATATTGCGCAGCAGAAACAGCCGCTGCAGATTGCGGCGTGCAGCGTTCCTGGGTGTCAGTGTAGTGTCGGCGCGCATGGGTGGATGATGCAGCCAGCCGCTTGTCGCGGCAAGCGCTGCGACACTATGCCGCATTCTGTTTCGCCC
>CAMYJZ010000029.1:883-29245 GCA_947258845.1 uncultured Ectothiorhodospiraceae bacterium
TGTTCCTGGTGGCGGCCTCCAGCAACATCCGGGCAGCAGACCGGCATCCTCATCACCAGATGGGACAGGCCCTGCATCCCGGTCATGAACCCATCGGGGTGATGGGCGCGCATATCCACCATGAGGGCAACTGGATGTTTTCCTACCGCTGGATGCGCATGGAAATGGAAGGCAACCGGGCGGGCACGGATCGACTGGGCACGGCCGAGGTCCTCGGACAGGGCTATAACGTTGCACCCGAACGCATGACGATGGAAATGCACATGTTCGGTGCCATGTACGGCGTCAGCGACGATTTGACCCTGATGCTGATGTTGCCCTGGCTCGATACGGAAATGGAGCATGTCACCGGCATGGGCGGTCGCTTCACGACCGAAGCGGGCGGCGTCGGCGACGTCACGTTCGGCGCGCTCTACCGTCTCGGCCAGTGGGGCAGCCATCAACTGCACCTGAACGCCGGGTTAGCTGCCGACCGGTTCCATCGATGAACGGGACGACACGCCGATGGGTGCGGACCAGCACCTGCCATACCCGATGCAGACCGGTTCCGGTACCTATGACATCCTGCCGGGCATCACCTGGCTGGGCACGGCTGCAGATCTGTCCTGGGGTGCGCAGGCGCTGGCCACGATCCGGCTGGGCGAGAACGACAACGACTATACCCTGGGTGACCGCTACCGGCTGACGGCCTGGGTGTCGCGCCAGGGTATGTCGGGCTGGGGTGCCTCGCTGCGTCTAGATGCGCAGTGGTGGGACGATATCGAGGGTCGGGACAGCGAGCTTGCGCCGATGATGGCCATGATGGTGCCAACGGCTGATCCGGATCTGCGTGGTGGTGAGCGGCTTGACCTGCTGCTGGGGCTGAGCTTTTCTCCGGCTGACGGGGCGTTCAAGGGGCATCGGCTGGCAGCCGAGTGGGGTTGCCCGCTGCACCAGGACCTGAACGGGCCGCAACTGGAAACCGACTGGAGCCTGACGCTCGGCTGGCAGTACCCTCTCTGATCCGGGATCGCTGCGACACTATGTCGCATTCCCGGGCGCTGGCTGCCCTGCTAGGCTGGTTACAACAGTTTTCCACAAGGCGGTATATCGGCCCCCCTACCAATCTCCCTCTTCGATATACCGCCTTTTTCACCGCAGGCCCTGCAAATCACGGGCTTGCGTCAATCCCGACCATTGTCCACAGCCTGCGTGCATCCCGGGTCGTATTGCCCGGCTCGTTGCTGCAGTTGGCCCTGTCGTCGTCACGTCATTGAGGTGACTTCGACCGATTAGGTTGGAGAATCTCCTGAAAATATTTTATAGTCTCAAGGCCTTATAAGAGACACCCCGGCCAATGCGAGGGTGTGTACCCGGAAAAGACCATGGCTGACCGCAGATTACAGGTTTTTCATACCGTCGCCCGCCTGCTGAGCTTCACCAAGGCGGCGGAGAGCCTGCACATGACCCAGCCCGCGGTGACCTTCCAGGTTCGCCAGCTCGAGGAGTATTTCAATACCCGCCTGTTTGACCGTACCCATAACCGGATCAGCCTGACCGAGGCAGGTCAGCGGGTCTACGAGTTTGCCGACCGTATCTTCGATCTTTATGCCGAGATGGAGAATGCCGTCCGCGACATGACGGGCGAGATCAGCGGTGTCCTGATCATCGGTGCCAGCACCACAATTGCCGAGTACATGCTCCCTGCGCTGCTGGGGGACTTCAAGAAGCAATACCCGGATATCAATGTCCACCTCAAGGTGTCCAATTCCGACGGCATCGTGCATATGGTGGAGAACAACGACATAGACCTGGGCGTGGTCGAGGCCCCGGTCATGAACAAGAACCTGGTGGTGGAGGAGTGCCGCAAGGATCGCCTGGTCGCGATTGTTTCGCCGCAGCACGCCCTGGCTCAGCAGCAGAAGGTCAAGTTGCCCGAGTTGCTGGAGGCGGCCTATATCGACCGCGAGGAGGGCTCAGGGACCCGTGAGGTCATTCTGGAATACCTTTCAAAACTGGGCATGAATTCGACTGACGTGCATGTCTCCATGGAGCTGGGCAGTCCCGAGGCCATCAAGGGGGCGGTGGAGGCGGGCATGGGTGTCTCCATCGTTTCGGAGGTGACCATCCACAAGGAATTGCAGCTCGACACCCTGGTCGCGCTGGAACTGGACCCGCCACTGGAACGGCCGTTCTCGTTTGTGCATCAGAAGCAGAAATTCCGCCAGCGTGCGATGGATGAGCTGCTCGAATTCGCCCGCGCCTATTGCCTGTCGCATCAGGATGACAGCTAGTTTTCCCGGCCACGCCCCGATCCGGTACAGCGCCTGACTTGTTGCCGTGGCAGCGACTGACCAGCAATTGATGGAAATCTACCGGCAGCTGGGATCCGGCGACCGGGAAACCCTGCTGGCGTTCGCGGAATTTCTCGGGCAGCGCATCACGCATCCCGCGCCGCGTACTGCCGGCGGAGAGGCGGCGGTTGTGGTCACCGAACCTCTCGTGATTGAACGGCCGGCACAGGAGTCTGTGGTGGCCGGACTGAAACGGCTGTCAAAGACCTACCCGATGCTGGATAAAGGCGAAATGCTCAGTGCCACATCGGATCTCGTAGCCACGCATATCATGAAGGGTACTGCGGCGGCGGAGGTGATCGATGCACTGGAAGATATCTTCCGGGAACACTACCAGCGGCTGCAAGCGGGCCAGGGGTCCTGAGTCATGAATTTACTGCGTGAATGGTACCATCGGCATTTATCCGACCCGCAGGTCGTCATCCTGGCGGGGATACTGATTGCCGGTCTGGTGGTGATCATTACCGTGGGCGACATGCTGATACCGGTGCTGATGGGCGTGGTGATCGCCTACCTGCTGGACGGGGTGGTCGAGAAATGCAACCGACTTGGTGCGCCGCGTATTTCCGCCGTGGTGCTGGTGTTTATCCTGTTTATCTCCTTCCTGGTATTCGCCATCTTCTGGATGGTGCCGCGCCTGTCATCCCAGCTGACACAGCTGGTACAGCAGCTGCCGGTAATGATGGGACACGGGCAGGAGGCCCTGCTGCAGCTGCCGGGAAAATACCCGAACCTGTTCACCGAGCAGCAGGTCAACGAACTCATCCATGCGATCCGTTCCGAAATCACGGCCATGGGCCAGCGCCTGCTGTCCATGTCGGTGGCCTCGGTCATCAGCCTGATCACCCTGATGGTGTACATCATCCTGGTGCCGGTACTGGCGTTCTTCTTTCTTAAGGACAAGCGCCGCATCCTGGCCTGGTTCAGCAAGCAGCTGCCCAGCGAACGTCGCCTCGCCGACCAGGTCTGGCATGACGTCAACCTGCAGGTCTCCAATTACGTGCGCGGCAAGGTTTGGGAGATCGTCATCGTCGGAATGGTGTCATTCGCAACGTTTATTTTCATGGATCTGCAGTATGCCCTGTTGCTGGCCACCCTGGTCGGGCTGTCCGTGATTATCCCCTACATCGGTGCCGCTGTCGTGACGATCCCCATCGCCATCATTGCCTATTTCCAGTGGGGTTGGGGCGCGGATTTTGCCTGGGTACTAATCGCCTACGGAGTGATCCAGGCGTTTGACGGAAACCTGCTGGTGCCGCTGTTGTTCTCCGAGGTCGTTGACCTGCACCCGGTCGCCATCATCATTGCTGTGCTGGTGTTCGGCGGGATATGGGGTTTCTGGGGGGTGTTTTTCGCGATACCGCTGGCCACCCTGGTGCAGGCGGTGCTCAATGCCTGGCCGCGCAAGGAGACACTGGCCGGGCCGCCTGCGGATACCCCGGCGGGAAAACCGGCAGGCTGAGTCGTTGCCTCCATCAGACAGCGGGCGCGGCATGGCCACGTCCGCCCTGCTTACAGTTCCCTGATCGCTTCCAGCACTTCCGCTACATGGCCCTTGACCTTCACCTTGCGCCATTCCCTGCGCAGCACGCCCTTGGCGTCTATCAGGAAGGTGCTGCGCTCGACACCCATCACCTTTTTGCCATACATGTTCTTTTCCTTAATGACATCGAACAGCCTGCAGACCTTTTCGTTGGCGTCGGAGAGCAGTTCGAAGGGGAAGCCCTGCTTCGCCTTGAAGTTCTCGTGTGACTTGATGGTGTCGCGGGAGATGCCCAGTACCGCGGTCTTGCGGCGCCGGAACTTGTTGATTTCGTCACGGAAGTCCTGTCCTTCCAGGGTGCAGCCCGGGGTACTGTCCTTGGGGTAGAAGTACACGACCACATTCTTTCCCCTGAAATCCGACAAGGACAGGGTCTGGTCGCCCGTTGCGGGCAGACTGAAATCAGGTACTTTCCTGCCTGTGCTGATCTTGCCCATGCTCCTGACAGGGTCCTCCGGCTTCGGGTGAAATCGCCTAGCCCTTCACGGGCTCGATAACGGCATCGAGATTCAACTGGTCACAGAAATCCATGAACTCGTCACGCAGTACTGAAATCTGCATAGTGGCCGGTATGTCGACGCTCAGGTGAACGGCAAACATCGGGGTACCGGTATGTGCGGCAGCATAGGTCGAGGTGACCATTTCCTGGATATTGATCTTGCGCTGTGAAAAGAAACTCGCCAGGTTGTGTACAATCCCCGGCTGGTCAAGTGCCACCACATCAACCCCGTAAGGGAGGAGGTCCTTGCGGATCTCCCTGATGGCGGTGCGCCGGGCAGTTATCGTCAGGGCAAGCCGTTCCTCCAGGGAATGGATCTGGTTTTCCAGTTTGGCGATGTTGTTCCAGTTCCCGGCGATCAGCAGGAGGATGGCAAAGTCACCCCCGAGTATGGTCATGCGACTGTCGACAATGTTGCAGCCGCAGTCGAGGACGCAGCGTGACAGTTCGTCGATAATACCGGGCTTGTCTTCGCCCAGGGCGGACAGGACCAGCTGGCTCATGTTTGTCTTGGACTGTTTGTTCATCGTGTCCGTCTAGCCGCCCAGGCGGGGCTGATTAACCGGTTTGTTTCAATAGTCTAGCATTATTCCGCTTGAAGATGCCCGCGGTCTTGCCTCCGGCAATCGGCACGGGTATTCGTCTTGTCAGTCAGGGATGGCGCCAGTACCATGTCGGTCTCTGACAGGGTACGGAGCGATTTACATGTTTCACGGTAGTATGGTGGCGCTGGTGACCCCGATGCACCCGAGTGGCACCATCGATGAGGACAGCCTGCAGCGCCTGGTCGACTTCCATGTCGAAAACCATAGCGATGCCATCGTGGTGGCGGGTACCACGGGGGAGTCCGCGACCCTCGACGAGGAGGAGCATTGCCACTTGATCCACCGCAGCGTGGAAATGGCCGCGGGGCGTATCCCGATTATCGCCGGAACCGGTGCCAATTCCACCCGCGAGGCCATTGACCTGACCCGCTGTGCCATGGACGCCGGCGTTGATGCCTGCCTGCTGGTGACGCCGTATTACAACAAGCCCACCCAGGAAGGGTTGTACCGGCATTTCCGCACGGTGGCGGAAGCCGTTCCGGTGCCCCAGATTCTGTACAATGTCCCCGGGCGCACCGCCTGTGACATGCTGCCCGGGACGGTCGAGCGCCTGGCCAGGATTTCCAATATCGTCGGCATCAAGGAGGCGACCGGTGACATGGGGCGCGCGCGCGAGATCCTGGAACGCTGCGGTGAGCGCCTTGACATCTACAGTGGCGATGATGCGACCGCCATGGAACTGATCCTGCTGGGTGGCAAGGGCAATATCTCGGTGACCGCCAATGTCGCGCCGGCGGCAATGCACAAGTTGTGCAGCATCGCCCTGGCGGGTGACCGCGACGGCGCGCTGGCCATCAACCGGCTGCTGGAAGTGCTGCACCAGGCGCTGTTTGTTGAATCGAATCCGATCCCGGTCAAATGGGCGCTGCACGAGATGGGGATGATCCCGGCCGGCATCCGATTGCCGATGACGCCGTTGGCTGAACAATTCCATGACACTGTACGGCAGGCACTCAGGCAGGCCGGTGTCCTTACATGACAGAGAACTGATAATGCGAACCAGCCTATTTTCGAAGACTGTAATCACTGCCTTGAGCTGCATGCTGTTGCTGAATGCATGCGGCACCGCGGACAAAATGGCCCCCGGCAGGAAGGTGGACTACAAGAAGAGCAGAACCACGGACGCCCTCGAGGTCCCGCCGGACCTGAGCTCGGCAACCATCAACGAGGCACCTGACACGCTCGACAAGGCGAGTGCGCAGATTTCCGACTACAGCGATTCCATGCCGGCGACGGGTGCCGAGACGGTGTTGCCGGACCAGGCGAGTATGCGCGTGGCCCGTGACGGGGACCAGCAGTGGCTTGTGATCCCAGGCGAGCCCTCCCGGGTATGGTCCAGGGTCCGCGAGTTCTGGATGCAGGAGGGGTTTCTGATCAACAAGGAGGATCCACGGGTCGGTATCCTGGAAACCGGCTGGGCAGAGAATCGGGCTGATATCCCCCAGGGGGTGATTCGCAATACCCTGGGCAAGGTGATCGATTTCGCCTATTCGGCGGCAACCCGTGACCAGTACCGGGTACGTCTCGAGAAGGGTGAAGCAGCCGGGACCACGGAACTCTATCTGACCCACCGGGGCGTGGAGGAGGTGGTAACCGGGGGTGCGACCGACACCAACACGGTCTGGAAACCGCGTGCCTCCGACCCGGAACTCGAGGTCGAGATGCTCAAGCGCATTATGGTCTACCTGGGCGTCGAGGAGCAGAAGGCGCAGCAGCAGCTGGCCCGGACCTCAACGCGTGAGGTGCGTGCGCAGCTGGTGAGCGATGCCAGCGGCACCCAGCTGATCCTGGGCGAAGACTTTTCACGTGCCTGGCGGCGTACCGGTGTGGCCCTGGACCGGGTAAGTTTTGCCGTGGAAGACCGCAACCGGTCAGAGGGTGTCTACTACGTACGCTACAACGACCCGCTGGGTGACCAGGACAAGGAGGGGCTGCTGTCGAAGCTTGCCTTCTGGTCTGCCGACGACGAGGTGGATGCGACGCTTTACCGGATCACTCTGATCGCCAGTGGCGCGGAAACCCGGGTGATCGTCAACGATGCCGCCGGCAAGCGGGATAATTCCACGACTGCCAAACGCATCCTGACCCTGCTGGAGGAACAGTTGCGTTAGTCAGCCGATGCCATTTGCATGCGCTTCGCATCTTTAGGCAGTGGCAGCCGGGGCAATGCCACCCTGGTCGAAACCGCCTCAACCCTGGTGATGGTCGATTGCGGGTTTTCCTGCAGGGAGACGGAGCGCCGCATGGCCCGTCTGGGTCGCAGTCCGGATGAACTGTCCGCGCTGCTGGTGACCCACGAACATGGCGATCACATCCGGGGTGTGCCCGTGCTGGCGCGCAAGTACGGGTTACCCGTCTGGTCGACCAACGGTACCGGCCTGCTGCTGCAGGAAGAGGCGCTGCCCGCACTGCACCGTTTCGATGCCCACGCGGGCATGGCATTCGGCGATCTCGAAATCCATCCCTACACCGTCCCCCACGACGCCCGCGAGCCCTGCCAGTTTGTGTTTTCCAACGGGCCCCTGCGACTCGGTGTGCTGACGGACACCGGCAGGATCACGGCGCATATCTGCGAGGCCCTGGATCGTTGCGATGCCCTGCTGCTGGAATGCAACCACGATCCGGTGATGCTGGCGCAGGGCCCGTATTCCAGCCACCTCAAGGCACGGGTCGGCGGCCCGCAGGGGCACCTCAGCAACGCACAGGCCGCGGAGTTGCTCGGGCGGATCGATACCACGCGCCTGCAGCATGTCGTGGCGGCTCACCTCAGCGACAAGAACAACCACCCGGAGCTGGCGCGAGATGCGCTGGCCGCCGCCCTGGACTGCGAGCCGGAGTGGATCGCGATTGCGGGGCAGGAGACGGGACTGGACTGGCGTACCCTATCCTGACTTTTGCGCACCCGGTTGTTCCAGTATGATTGCCGGCTTTCCAATCCCGGCGTTAACGGATACCTGATGCTACACCTGCGCGGCAGCCCGGCACTGTCAGAGTTTCGCAACAGCAAGCTGCTCGGGCAGTTGCGCGAGCTGGTACCGGGCGTGGCCCGGATCAGTGCCGATTACCTGCATGTCGTCGAGCTCGAGGAGCGGCTGGACGACGGGCAGCAGGAGATTCTCGAGAAGCTGCTGAGCTATGGACCCGCACGGCAGTCCGGGGAGGTCTCCGGCATTCCCCTGGTCGTGGTCCCGCGGCCCGGTACGATCTCCCCCTGGTCCAGCAAGGCCACCGATATCGTGCACAACTGCGGACTGATCAATGTGCGCCGCGTGGAACGCGGTATCGTCTATACCCTGGAAATGCAGGGTGGTGCTGCGCTAAGCGATGCCGAATACGATGCGGTCATCCCGCTGCTGCATGACCGCATGACCGAGGTGGTGCTGTTCGATATCAATGACAGCGATGCCCTGTTTCGGCATGCCGAGCCGACCCCGTTCCAGACCATCGATGTGCTGGGCGGCGGCCGCGCCGCACTGGAGGCGGCCAACACCGACCTGGGGTTGGCGCTATCCACGGACGAAATCGATTACCTGGTGGAGAATTTCGCCGCCCTGGGGCGTAACCCGGCCGATATCGAACTGATGATGTTCGCGCAGGCCAATTCCGAGCATTGCCGCCACAAGATATTCAATGCCAGCTGGATCATCGACGGCAAGCCGCAGGACAAAAGCCTGTTCAATATGATCCGGGAGTCCTACCGGGCAAGCCCGGATGGCATCCTGTCCGCCTACAGTGACAATGCCGCCGTGACGCAGGGCTTCAAGGTACAGCGTTTCTTTCCCGACCCCGGGTCCCGGGAATACCGGCCGCATACCGAGGCCGGGCACCTGGTAATAAAGGTGGAGACCCATAACCACCCGACTGCGATTTCACCCTTCCCGGGCGCGGCCACCGGTTCCGGCGGCGAGATCCGCGACGAGGGGGCCACCGGGCGCGGCGCCAAGCCCAAGGCCGGCCTGTGCGGTTTCTCGGTCTCCAACCTGCGCATCCCGGGCGCCGGGCAGCCCTGGGAGACCGACCACGGCCGGCCGGCACGGATCGTGTCGGCACTGGACATCATGATCGAGGGCCCGCTGGGTGCGGCGGCATTTAACAACGAATTCGGCCGGCCGAACCTGTGCGGTTATTTTCGTACCTTCGAGGAACGTGTCCCGGGGCCGCATGGCCACGAGCTGCGTGGTTACCACAAGCCCATCATGCTGGCCGGTGGCTGCGGCACGGTCCGCGAGGAACACGTCATCAAGGGCTCTATCCCGGCGGGGACGCCGATCGTTGTGCTGGGTGGACCGGCGATGCTGATCGGACTGGGCGGCGGGGCGGCCTCGTCGATGGCGAGCGGCGCCAGTGCGGAAGACCTGGATTTTGCCTCGGTGCAGCGCGGCAACCCGGAAATGGAGCGGCGTGCCCAGGAGGTTATCGACGCCTGCTGGATGCTGGGCGCCGACAACCCGATCCTGTCGATACACGATGTCGGCGCCGGGGGCCTCTCCAATGCGGTACCGGAACTGGTCTATGACAGCGGCCGCGGCGGTCGTTTCGAGCTGCGCGCCATCCCCAACGACGACCCGGGCATGTCGCCCATGCAGGTGTGGTGCAACGAGTCGCAGGAGCGCTACGTGCTGGCGATCGAGGCCGGGCACATGGTGCAGTTCCAGGCCCTGTGCGAACGTGAGCGTTGCCCCTATGCCGTACTCGGCGAGGCGACCGAGCTGCAGCAGCTGGTACTTGGAGATGGCCATTTCGATAACACGCCCATCGACCTGCCCATGGGTCTGCTGCTGGGCAAGCCACCGAAGATGCTGCGCAATGTCAGCCACCACCCCTTCGAGAAGCCGGAATTCAATACCGCGGGACTTAATGTGACGGAGGCCGCCTATCGGGTACTGCGGCTGCCGACAGTGGCCAGCAAGACCTTCCTGATAACCATCGGCGACCGCTCGGTGACCGGCATGGTGGCCCGCGACCAGATGGTCGGGCCCTGGCAGGTGCCGGTGGCCGACGTGGCGGTGACCGTGTCGGATTACATCGGCTATAGCGGTGAGGCCATGGCCATGGGTGAGCGCACCCCGGTGGCACTGGTTCACGGCCCGGCCTCGGGTCGTATGGCGGTGGGGGAGGCGATCACCAATATCGCCGCCAGCCGCATCGAGGGTCTCGGCAAGGTGTGCCTGTCCGCGAACTGGATGGCGGCGGCGGGGCATCCCGGCGAGGATGCCTCGCTGTTTGACACCGTCAGGGCGGTTGGCCAGGAGCTGTGCCCGGCGCTGGGCATTGCCATCCCGGTGGGCAAGGATTCGCTGTCGATGAAGAGCGTCTGGAACGAGGCCGGGGAAGAACGCTCGGTGACCTCGCCCCTGTCGCTGATCATTTCCGCGTTTGCGCCGGTGCTGGATGTGCGTCACACCCTGACACCGCAACTGCGCACCGACCAGGGGGACACCGACCTGGTGCTGGTAGACATGGGCAAGGGCGCGAACCGGCTGGCGGGCTCGGCGCTGGCACAGGTCTACAAGCGAGTCGGGCACCATGCTCCCGATCTCGATGACCCGCAGGCCCTGAAGGCCTTCTTTGCCGTCATCCAGGAGTTGAATGTCGCCGGCCTGCTGCTGGCCTACCATGATCGCTCCGACGGTGGCCTGTTCGCCTGCCTGTGTGAAATGGCCTTTGCCGGTGCCTGCGGGGTGTCGGCACGGCTGGACGAGCTGGGCGATGACCCGGTGGCGGCACTTTTTTCCGAAGAACTGGGCGCCGTCATCCAGGTGCGTCACATGGATACCGATGCCGTCATCGAGGCGCTGCATGAGGCCGGACTGGGCCAGTACAGCCACGTGATCGGTGGCCTGAATGATTCCGACCAGGTCATGTTCACCCACGACAGGCTGTCGGTGTTCGGTGATACGCGCGTCAATCTGCAGCGCGCCTGGTCGGAGACCACCTGCCGGATGCAGGCCCTGCGCGATAACTCCGACTGCGCGCAGGAGGAATTCGATGGACTGCTGGATACCGGGGACCTGGGTATCCAGTGCCGCACCACCTTCGATATCGACGAGGATGTCGCTGCCCCGTATATCGCAAGCGGGGTACGGCCGCAGATTGCCATCCTGAGAGAGCAGGGTATCAATGGCCAGACCGAGATGGCAGCCGCCTTTCACCGGGCCGGCTTCAAGTCAATCGATGTGCACATGAGCGACCTGATGACGGGACGTGCAAGCCTGGACGAATTCACCGGCCTGGTGGCCTGCGGCGGCTTTTCCTACGGTGACGTGCTGGGTGCCGGGCAGGGCTGGGCCAAATCGGTATTGTTCAATCCGCGCCTGAATGACATGTTTGCCGCTTACTTCGAGCGTAAGGACAGTTTTGCGCTGGGCGTGTGCAATGGCTGCCAGATGCTGTCGGGACTGAAGACGCTGATCCCGGGTGCCGAGCCGTGGCCGCGCTTCGTGCGCAATCGTTCGGAGCAGTTCGAGGCGCGTTTCTCGCAGCTGGAGATCCTCGATTCGCCCTCGCTGTTCTTTACCGGCATGCCGGGCTCGGTGATCCCGATCGCCGTGGCGCACGGGGAAGGGCGTGCGGAATTCGATAACCCGGCCGGAGTGGAACAGGTGCTCGATGCCGGGCTGGTGGTGGCCCGCTATGTCGATGGCCACGGCCTGGCGGCGGCCCGCTACCCGGCCAATCCCAATGGTTCACCGCAGGGCATCACGGCCCTGACCACGCCGGACGGCCGGGTAACGATCATGATGCCGCACCCGGAGCGCGTATTCCGCAGCGTACAGAACTCCTGGCACCCGGATGACTGGGGCGAGGATGCGCCCTGGATGCGCATGTTCCGCAATGCGCGTGTATGGGTGGACTGAGTCTGTCTGCACCGGTCCCGGTGTGTGGCCCTGCGGACGCGACCACCAATCTCGCGTAGATTCTATATATATTACATATATATTTGATTATTAATTATAATAAATCAATACGATTCCCGGTTTTGTGGTCCGGTTTTTATTAATGCCGGCGGCTGGGTTAGAGTGCGCTTACACAATATAACAGGGCGGCACCCGGAGAACCGGCAGGAGAACATTATGGCGAATGAAGGCTATCACGAACCGGTAGGCGAGCTTGCCGATGAGACGCGCGACATGCACCGCGCCATCACCTCGCTGATGGAGGAACTGGAGGCGGTGGACTGGTACAACCAGCGCGTCGATGCCTGCAGGGATGCAGAGTTGAGGGCGATCCTCGCGCACAACAGGGATGAGGAAAAAGAGCACGCCGCCATGGTGCTGGAATGGATCCGGCGTCGTGACCCGGCCTTCGACAAGGAGTTGCGCGACTACCTGTTCACTGAGCATCCGATCGCGCACACCTAGCCCGGCGGGTGCAGCATTATGGCCGACGTGCCATAACTTCCCCTTGCAGTCCTTGGCTCGAATGCCGGTATTGATGTGAGATTCTCCCGTCCAAAATCCATCCTGCGGTTGATACTGGCCGGTTTCGTTCTGGTCGCCCTGCCCCTGATTATCGCCCTGGTGGTTGCAACGATCTCGGTCGACCGCCTGGTAACCCAGAGTCAGGGTGTCCTGTTCCAAAGCGTGCAGGTGACCCAGGGTACGGGACTCCTGCTGGAATCGCTCACGGCAATGGAGCGCAATGCGCGCCAGTACCAGGTGCTGGGCGATGCCGTACTGCTGGACGTTTACAGTGAAAACCGCGCCCGCTTTGTTGACACGGCACGTACCCTGGAGGCCCTGGACCTGGCCGGCAACCAGCGCCAGTTGCTCGGGCAATTGTTCACCACCGAGCGGGAGGTCCATGCGGCACTCAGTTCGCCGCCTCATGACAGCCCCGAAGCCGTCGCGGCGGTGGAGAAATACACCGGGCTTGTCCAGACCGCAAAACAGATCCTGGCGGACAACCAGGCCCTGATAAACCGCGGGCTGGAACAGATACAGAGCGGGGCGCAGGAGGTGCAGCACACCCTGATCAAGGAGGCCATCGCCCTGATCCCGGTTGCGATATTGCTCATGGTTATCTTTACCGTCCTGATCACCCGGCCCATCAACCAGATCGACCAGGCGATACGCCGGCTCGGTGACGGGACATTCAAGTCCCCGGTTGTCATCAGCGGCCCACGCGACCTGAAGCAACTCGGAGAGCGCCTCAACTGGCTGCAGGACCGCCTGCTGGAGGTGGAGCAGGAGAAGACGAGGTTCCTGCAGCATATCTCCCATGAACTGAAAACCCCCTTGACCACCATCCGGGAGGGGGCCGAACTCATGGACGAGCAGGTCGTCGGCAGTCTGAACAGCCAGCAACGCGAGATCGCCCACATCCTGCACGAGAACAGTATCCAGCTGCAGAAGCTGATCGAGGACCTGCTGGATTTCAGTATCCTGCAATCACATCAATCCAGGACCCTGCGCACCCGGGTGGAACTGGATGCCGTGATCGAAGCGGTCCTGGAGGATCACAAGGTTGCGGCCCTGTCGCGCCAGCTGGAGCTGGCAAAATCGCTGCAGGCGGTCAGCCTGATGGGTGACCGGGAGAAGTTGCGTACCCTGGTTGACAACCTGATCTCCAACGCGATCAAGTATTCACCGGCCGGCAGCCGCCTGTCGGTTTCACTGTCGACTCGCGATGGCCAGGCAGTGATCGATGTGGCCGATTCCGGTCCGGGTATACCCAGGGATGAACGCGATCGTGTCTTCGAGGCCTTTTACCAGGGTGAACCGGCCGCCCGCGGGCACGTGCGTGGTTCCGGCCTGGGTTTGTCGATTGCCAGGGAGCATGCCCAGGCACATGGCGGTGATATCTCCGTGCTAGAATCGGGGGGTGCCGGCGCATGCCTGCGGGTCGTGCTGCCGCTTGAGCAGGTCAGTTAAATATGAAGAATTCTGTCGTCTATCTGGTCCTCCTGGTGCTGCTGCTTGGCGGCTGCACCCAGATGAAGTCCTACACCAACCGCGTGCTGCCACCCGTGTTCGAAGGCGGGAATGGCGTCAATTACTGGCTGGCCGAACTACATGCCACCCGCGACCTGTCCGGGGATGATTTACGCGGCGTGCTGGCATCCTGGGAACAGGAGCTTGATTACCAGCCAACGGTGAATAACCGTCTGAAACTGGCGCTGCTGCTCGCCGCCGGTGACAAGGCGGTGCGCGACCATGCGCGCGCACACAAGTTGCTGGAAGGAATCGACCCCGATTCACTCGGCCCGGGTGAACAGGAACTGGTCACCATTCTGCAGCAGTATCTTGCTGAACATAAGGAGGACAGTGGGAAAATCAACCAGCTGTCGAAACAGGTCAGGGAACAGGGCAAGCGTATCGAGGAACTCGAGCAGCAACAGCGTGCCCTGACGACCATCGAGCAGAATATTCAGCAACGTGAAAAATCGGTCGGAGAATGAACGATGGTGAAGGATAAATACCGGCTGTTGCTGGTCGATGACGACCGTAGCCTGCTACGCCTGCTATCCATGCGTCTCTCGGCGGCCGGCTACGAGGTCAATGCAGTCGAGAACGGCGAACAGGCGCTGGCGCAACTGCCCTTGTACCACCCGCACCTGATTATTACCGATCTGCAGATGGATGGTATGGATGGCATGACCCTGTTCGACAGGGTGAACAGCAGCAATCCCTCGCTGCCGGTCATGGTGCTGACGGCGCACGGGACCATTCCGGATGCCGTCGAGGCGACCAGTCGAGGCGTATTCAGCTATTTGACCAAGCCATTCGACAGCAAGATCCTGCTGGAGCACGTGGCGCGCGCTTTGAAGATCACCGGTGAGGTGTCTCATGCCGGTGAACAGGACAGCCTGTCGACCGAGTGGCGAGACGAGATCGTGACGCGCAGTCCGATAATGGAAAGCCTGTTGACCCAGGCGCGCCTGGTTGCAGACAGCGACGCCAGCGTGATGATCCACGGCCAAAGCGGTACCGGCAAGGAGTTGCTGGCGCGCGCCATCCACAATGCCAGTTCCCGGGTAAAACATGCATTCATCGGGCTGAACTGCAGTGCCATACCGGAGTCCCTGCTTGAATCTGAACTGTTTGGCCACGTCAAGGGTGCCTTTACCGGTGCTACCCGTGACCATTCCGGCATGTTCCGCGCGGCGGAGGGCGGCACCCTGTTTCTGGACGAGATCGGGGACATGCCGCTGGGCTTCCAGGTCAAACTCCTGCGCGCGATCCAGGAACGCGTCATCCGTCCGGTGGGCTCGACCCAGTCCGTGCCGGTGGATGTGCGCATCATCTCGGCGACCCACCAGGACCTGGATCTGGCCCGCCAGGAAAACAGGTTCCGGGAGGACCTGTTTTACCGTCTCAACGTGGTTACCCTCGAACTGCCCACGCTGATGGAGCGGCGCGAGGATATCCCCCTGTTATGCAACCATTTCCTGCATAATTTCCCGGACGCGAAGAAGAAGGGCATTACCGGGTTCTCGCCAGAGGCTCTGGAGGTCATGCTGTCGGCCACCTGGCCCGGCAACGTCAGGCAACTCTTCAATATCGTCGAGCAAGCGGTGGCCCTGTCAACGACCCCGCTGATTCCCGTGAGCCTGGTGCAGCGAGCCTTGCGCAGCGAGTTCAGCGAGATCCCGGCCTTCGCAGAAGCGCGTAACCAGTTCGAGCGTGAATACCTGACCCAGGTGCTGCAGATCACCAACGGTAATGTGACCCGCGCGGCGCGCATCGCCAAGCGCAATCGTACCGAGTTCTACAAGCTGCTCCACAAACACCACCTCAATCCTTCACAGTTCAAGACCGCGCAGCCCTGAGAGGCCGGTAACTGCTGCTGAAGCCGGTGTGTCCGGGTAGAGTCATGCCTGCCGCGTTCTGCGGGGGGTGGGAAAACCGGCGTGCTGTCTGAATGACTGTTGCGGGCAGGGAGCCGGCTATCTTTTCCCTATCCAGATGTCCGGCAGGCCCAGTTCCTGTTTGAGCGCGCCGGCGCGGGCCCTGGCTGCCGAGCGGGTCGCGAGGCCGGCAACCCTGACGCGATGGATGTGCCGACCGTTTACCGTGACCTCGACCTTTTCTGCCGAAATGCCGGCTTGCTGTAATTCGGCAACATACCGGGTGGCGGTCTTCTGCCGGGTGTAGGAGGCGATGTTTACAACCCAGTCGCCGCTGGTGTTGCCGGTCTGCAATGGTGCCGGTTTCGGTTCGGGTGCCGGTTTGGCTGCTGCAACCGTCTCCGGCATTGGTTCCGGTAACGGGCTGACTGCCGTGACTGTCTCCGGCAGCGGCTCCGGTGCCGGGCTGACTGCTGCAACTGTCTCCGGCTTCAGTTCTGCTGTCGGGCCGATTGCCGTGACGGTCTCCGTCAGCGGCTCCGGGCTGGATGCCGGGATCGGCGCTGGCGCGGGTTCGGCCAGGCGTTGCGGTTGCTCCGCCACCAACCGGGTGACCGGTGTGCTCTGCGCCGGCGGTATGGTTTGCGCTCTGCTGTGGTCCGGGATCCCGGCCTCATGGGGAATGGCAGCCGGCGGGGCGGACAGCGTGGCGGCGAGTATCACATTGGTATGTTTCAGATCGAGTATTTCAGCAGACAATGTATCCAGGCGGGTGACGGTCAGTACCAGCCTGTTCTCCAGGGCCTGCAGGCGTTCCATAGCGGCGCTGGTTGCGGTCTTCGCAGGGTGTTTGAGCCGCCTGAACTCGGCGGCGAGTGAGTCCAGACGATTGGTGGTTATCAGCAGTTTCTGCTTGATTGCACGCAGTTGTTTTTCGTCCGCTTGACCCAGTGGCGCCTGATCGAAGCCGTTATCACCGGCGGCCACGAGCGGCTGCCCGGGTTCTTCTGTCAGATAGATACCGCCAATGCCGACGATGATGGCGGTAATGGAAAGCAGCGCAACGCTTTTCAGGATACGGTCGGTAAGCCTGCGCCCGGAGGTTCCGAAGCGATGGGTTCGGGAAGGGCGGCTATAGCTGCTGCCGACTGTCTGGGGGGTTGCGGCGCCATCAGGGCCGATAGACCAGGGACCTGCTGCGAAGCCGTCGGCCCCTTGATCGTGCATCTTCTGCACAAAGGCTTTCAGCTTGTCGCTGTCGGTTTGGGGCACCAGTATTTTGTCCAATTCTGAGCGGGTCAGGTTGGAAGGTGATTGTGCACGCAATGCGATCCAAATACCAGCGGTCGGGAGGCAATCGGACAAGAAAATTTTATGCTTGCGTCTGATCGGAAATCGCGCACCTTGACACAGGGTGTCAGCCATCAAGGCGCTTGTACTTGATGCGGTGCGGCTGATCTGCCTCAGCGCCCAGCCGGCGCTTGCGATCTGCCTCGTAATCGGCGTAGTTGCCCTCGAACCAGGTGACCTGGCTGTCGCCCTCGAAGGCGAGCATGTGGGTTGCAATCCGGTCCAGGAACCAGCGGTCATGCGAGATCACCACGGCACAGCCGGGGAAGTCCAGCAGTGCGTCCTCCAGTGCCCGCAGGGTTTCCACGTCGAGGTCGTTGGTCGGCTCGTCGAGCAGCAGCACATTGCCGCCGCTGCGCAGCAGCTTGGCCAGGTGCACCCGGTTGCGCTCACCGCCGGAGAGGTTGCCGACATGTTTCTGCTGGTCGTTTCCGGTGAAGTTGAAGCGCGACACATAGGTCCGGGAATTGAGCTCGTATTTGCCGATGGTGATGATGTCCTGGCCATCGGAGATCTCCTCCCACACGGTCTTGGCGCCATCCAGGCTGTCCCGGCTCTGGTCGACACAGGCGATGACGGCGGTGTCGCCGATACGCAGTTCGCCAGAGTCGGCTTGCTCACTGCCGGTCAGCATGCGGAACAGGGTGGTCTTGCCGGCGCCGTTTGGTCCGATCACGCCGACGATGCCGCCGCGCGGCAGATTGAAACTGAGGTCCTCGATCAATAGCTTGTCGCCGAAGCGCTTGCTCAGATGACTGGCCTCGATGACCAGGTCACCGAGGCGCGGTCCCGGCGGGATATACAGCTGCTTGGTCTCGTTGCGTTGCTGGCTCTCCCGGGAGGCCAGTTCCTCGAAGCGGGACAGGCGCGCCTTGCTTTTGGCTTGCCGGCCCCTGGCGCCGGCGCGCACCCATTCCAGTTCGGACTTGATGGCCTTCTGGCGGGCGGATTCCTGCTTCTCCTCGATCGCGAGGCGCTGTTCCTTCTGCTCCAGCCAGGAGGAATAGTTGCCTTCCCAGGGGATACCGTGGCCGCGGTCCAGTTCCAGGATCCAGCCGGCGACATTGTCGAGGAAGTAGCGGTCATGGGTGACGGCGACTACCGTGCCCGGGTATTCGGCCAGGAAGCGTTCCATCCAGGCAATACTTTCGGCGTCGAGGTGGTTGGTGGGCTCGTCCAGCAGGAGCATGTCCGGACTTGACAGCAGCAGCTTGCACAGGGCGACCCGGCGGCGCTCGCCCCCGGAAAGCGTGCCGATATCGGCGTCCCAGGGCGGCAGGCGCAGGGCGTCGGCGGCGATTTCCAGCTTGCGGTCCAGTTCCCAGGCGCCCGCGGCGTCGATCGCGTCCTGCAGCTTGCCCTGTTCATCCAGCAGCGCCGTCATCTCATCGTCATTCATGGGTTCGGCAAAACGCGCGCTGATCTCGTTGAAGCGGTCGACCAGTGCCTTTGCCTCGCCCAGCCCCTGTTCGACATTGCCGCGCACGTCCTTGTCGGGTTCCAGTGCCGGTTCCTGGGGCAGGAAGCCGACATGGATGCCCGGCTGGGGCCGTGCCTCGCCCTCGTATTCCGTGTCCACCCCTGCCATGATGCGCAGCAGGCTGGACTTGCCGGCCCCATTGAGGCCGAGCACGCCGATCTTGGCGCCGGGGAAGAAGGATAGCGAGATGTCTTCGAGAATAACGCGCTTGGGGGGCACCACCTTGCCCACGCGGTTCATGGTGTATACGTATTGCGCCATGCGTCAGTTCAACCCGTGATGGATAAAGCCGCCAATTATAGGCGCCTGCCGTGGTCGGGCAAGCACCCGCGCTTGCGCTAGACTGGAGGCATGAACATGGGTTGCTGTGTCTACATCGGTGACGAGCTGGCGCGTTACGGTTTCGGTGACGGCCATCCCTTCGGACCGGATCGCCTGGACGCCTTCTGGCGTGAGGCGCAGGCCGCAGGCGTGGATACAAGGGTGACAGTGTGCGCACCGGTCAGCGCGACGCGCGAGGCCATCGAGCGTTTCCATACACCGGCGTATGTTGACAGGGTCATCGAGCAGTCGCAGAGCGGAACGGGCTTTCTGGACTGCGGCGACACCCCGGCCTACCCGGGGATCTACGAGTCGGCCTGCGTGGTCGTCGGTACGGTGCTGGATGCCATCGCCCGGCTGCTGGCGGGCGAGTGCCGGCATGGCTTCGTGCCGATCGCCGGTCTGCACCATGCACGGCGTGACAGTGCCGCGGGGTTCTGCGTGTTCAATGACTGCGGGGTGGCCATCGAGACCCTGCGGCAGGAATACGGTCTGCAGCGCATTGCCTACGTGGACATCGATGCCCACCACGGCGACGGGGTGTTCTATGCCTTCGAGGCCGATCCGGCCCTGGTGTTCGTGGACCTGCACGAGGACGGCCGCTACCTGTATCCGGGAACCGGCGCCGCCGAAGAGACCGGCCGCGGGGCTGGTCGGGGCACGAAACTCAATATCCCCATGCCGCCGGAGGCCGCGGACGTGGACTTCCTGCAGGCGTGGGAACTGGCCGAGTCCTTTCTGGACCGGCAGCGGCCCGAGTTCATCCTGTTCCAGTGCGGGGCGGACAGCCTCGCCGGTGATCCCATTACCCACCTGCGCTATTCCCCGGCCGCGCACCGGCATGCCGCGACACGCCTGGTCGAACTGGCCGGCCGGCACTGCCCGGGCCGCCTGCTTGCAGTCGGCGGCGGGGGCTATAACCGCAGCAACCTGGCGCGCGCCTGGACCGCGGTGGTCGATGTGCTGGGCACCCCTGAATCCCCTTGACCGGGTTGCGGTTTTTTTCATGATCCCGGTGCGGGCCAACGCCAGATCGGCTATCATCTTGAACTTTTGAGGGGCAGCTGTTTTGCCATTGACCTGATCAGTAGCGGGATATCCGAAAATGTTTGGCAAAGAGATGCAAATTGCAGGCTATGACGATGAACTCTGGGCGGCTATCGAGGGCGAGCGCCAGCGCCAGGAAGACCATATCGAGCTCATTGCCTCGGAGAACTACGCCAGCCCGCGCGTGCTCGAGGCCCAGGGCTCGGTGCTGACCAATCGCCGAACAGCTGGCGATCGACCGGGTCAAGCAGTTGTTCGGGGCGGACTACGCCAACGTCCAGCCGCACTCCGGTTCACAGGCCAATGCCGCCGTCTACCTGGCCCTGCTGCAGCCCGGGGATACCATCCTCGGTATGAGCCTGGCCGATGGTGGCCACCTGACCCACGGTTCGAAGGTGAATTTCTCCGGCAAGCTGTTCAATGCCGTGCAATACGGCCTCAATCCGGAGACCGGGGCGATCGACTACGACCAGGTAGAGGCACTGGCAAAAGAGCACAGGCCCAAAATGGTGGTCGCCGGGTTTTCTGCCTATTCGCTGCAGGTCGACTGGCAGCGGTTTCGGGATATTGCAGATTCGGTAGGTGCCTGGCTGTTCGTGGACATGGCGCACGTCGCCGGCCTGATCGCCGCCGGTATCTACCCCAGCCCGGTACAGATCGCGGACATCACCACCTCGACCACCCACAAGACCCTGCGCGGTCCGCGCGGCGGCATCATCCTGGCACGCGCGAATCCGGATCTTGAGAAGAAGCTCAACTCGCTGGTCTTCCCCGGCACCCAGGGCGGGCCGCTGATGCATGTCATCGCCGCCAAGGCGGTGGCCTTCAAGGAGGCGCTGGAACCGTCTTTCCGCGACTACCAGCAGCGGGTCCTGGACAACGCGCGCATCATGGCAAAGGTCTTCATCGAGCGCGGCTACGACGTGATTTCCGGCGGCACCGACGACCACCTGTTCCTGGTCAGCTTTATCGAGCAGGGTCTCACCGGCAAGGCGGCGGATGCCGCGCTGGGGGCCGCGAATATCACGGTGAACAAGAACGCCGTACCGAATGATCCCCAGTCACCATTCGTGACCAGCGGCATCCGGGTCGGCACCCCCGCCATGACGACCCGCGGTTTCGGCGAGGTCGAGGCGCGTGACCTGGCCGGCTGGATGTGCGACATCCTGGATGACGTCGAAAACCAGGCGGTGATCGATGCCGTGCGCAACAAGGTGCTGGCCTTGTGCAAGCGCTTTCCGGTATATGGAGGCTGATCCGCGCGGCCTGCCCGGAAACTGATCGATCATGTTTTGCCCATTCTGCAGAGCACAGGACACCAAGGTCATCGACTCGCGTCTGGCCAGCGAAGGCACCCAGGTGCGCCGCCGGCGCGAATGCCTGGCTTGCGGCGAGCGTTTTACCACCTTCGAGTCGGCGGAACTGGTGATGCCGCGCATCATCAAGAGCAACGGTGCACGCGAACCGTTTAACGAGAAAAAACTCGCTGCCGGCATTATGCGCTCGCTGGAGAAGCGGCCGGTCGACGCCGACAGCGTGGATGCCGCCATGAGTCGTATCCAGCACCGGCTGCGGGCCAGCGGCGAGCGCGAACTGCCGTCGCGCCTGCTGGGCGAGTGGGTCATGCATGAATTGCGTGAGCTCGACCAGGTCGCCTATGTGCGTTTTGCTTCCGTGTACCGCAGTTTCGAGGACGTCAAGGCCTTCCAGGAGGAGATCGAACGCCTGGAAAGCGAGCCGACGGCGGAGGAGAAAAAGGACCAGATTTCGCTGTTGCCGGACGAATAGCACAGGTGAGCGAATAACGACTGACCGGCTAATGCAATGAGCACGTGATCAATCCGTTTTTTCTGCCCGCCGCCTTTCCACTCCCGGTTTAAAACCGCTATTCCCGAAATGACTTCCGCTGACGATTACAAGTACATGGCCCGCGCGCTGCGTCTCGCGGAGCGCGGCCTCTACAGTACACATCCCAACCCGCGCGTGGGTTGCGTCATTGTGAAAGACGGACAGGTGGTGGGTGAGGGCTGGCACCATCAGGCCGGTGGCCCGCACGCGGAAATCAACGCCCTGCAGCAGGCGGGTGCAGGGGCCGCCGGGGCGACGCTGTACGTGACTCTGGAGCCGTGCTGTCACCACGGGCGCACGCCGCCGTGCACGGCGGCCGTGATAGCGGCGGGTGTCAGCCAGGTGATCGTGGCCGTGGAGGATCCCAACCCGCAGGTCGCCGGCCAGGGACTGCGGGCATTGCAGAAGGCCGGCATCCAGGTCAGCGCAGGACTGCTGGCGGCCGAGGCGGAGGGACTCAATTGCGGCTTCGTCAAGCGCATGCGAGCCGGGCGCCCCTGGGTGCGCGCCAAGCTGGCGATGAGCCTGGACGGGCGCACGGCGCTGGCCGGCGGCGAAAGCCAGTGGATCACCGGCGCGGAGGCACGCCGTGATGTGCACCGGCTGCGTGCCCGCAGTTCTGCAATCATGACCGGGGTCGACACGGTGCTGTCCGACGATCCCTTGCTGACGGTGCGCCTGGACGATGTAGATGTTCAAGGTCAGCCACTGAGGGTGATCCTGGACAGCCGTTTGCGCACCCCCCCGCAGGCACGCCTGCTGGGACTGCCGGGTAATACCCTGATCCTTGCCGGTGAAGAGGCGCTGGCGGGGGGCGCGGCCTTCGGTGCCAGGGTCGAGGTGACCGGCCTGCCGCTGTCGGACGGGCGCCTGGACCTGGCGGCCGTGCTGCGGTACCTCGGCGAACGCGAGATCAACGAGATTCACCTCGAGGCCGGTGCGACCCTGTGCGGCGCCCTGCTGGCGGCGGGGCTGGTCGACGAGCTGGTCATCTACCTGGCGCCGCACCTGATGGGCGATACCGCCCGCGGCCTGTTTGCGCTTCCTGGTCTGGAACGGATGCAGGACCGCATCAGCCTGGACATCCGCGACATCCGCGCCGTGGGTAGTGACTGGCGGGTCACGGCGAGGGTGTCAGGCTAGGCCGAGCATCAATTCATGAAAACTTTTATTCACCGCAGAGACGCAAAGTGTGCAGAGAAAAACAAAAGTTTAATTTCAAAAAACCCGCTCAAGTATCGGCAATCCATAATATCGACCTTCATCTCTCACATGCCTTTACATTAATATTTGTTGTGTTCTCTGCGTTCTTTGCGTCTCTGCGGTGAGTTTTTACTTTTTTAGATAAACAATATGTTCACAGGCATCATACAGGCCGTCGGTACCATTGCCTCGCTGGAGAGCCGCGGCGGGGATATGCGTATCGGCATAGATACCGGCAAGCTGCCGATGGGGGATGTCGAGCTCGGTGACAGCATTGCCGTCAGTGGCGTGTGTCTCACCGTGGTCGAACTGCACGGGTCAGGTTTTGTCGCCGACGTCTCGGGCGAGACGCTGCGCCGGACGATACTCGGCCGGCTGGCGGTCAATGATGCCGTCAACCTGGAGAAGGCGCTGACACTGGAGACCCGCCTGGGTGGCCACCTGGTGAGCGGGCACGTGGACGGCATAGGCACGGTCAGCGCGCGCAGCGCGGACAGCCGCTCGGTGCAGTTCACCATCCAAGCGCCGGATGAACTCGCCCGCTACATCGCTGCCAAGGGTTCCATCACCGTTGACGGGGTCAGCCTGACAGTGAACATCGTGAACGGCGCCGAGTTCACCCTGAATATCGTCCCGCACACCCTGGATGAGACCACCCTCAATGAATACCGTCCCGGGCGCGAGCTCAACCTGGAGGTCGACCTGGTCGCGCGCTACCTGGAGCGGCTGCTGCAGGGGGACGCAGCGGCCCGGCCCGTCAGCGACCAGGGAATTACCCGTGAAACCCTCGAAAGCAACGGGTTTATTGGCAAGGAGTGATGATTTTCCGTTAATCGCCGCCTATCCGTGAAGCCGGCGCGCTATTCATGGATAATGTGGTCCCTTGTGGTTGAGTATTGATAGACAAGACCTGCAGTTATGCCGCTGAACAGCGTTGAGGAACTGATCGAGGACATCCGCGCCGGGCGCATGGTGATCCTCATGGACGACGAGGACCGCGAGAACGAGGGCGACCTGGTGATGGCGGCGACCCACGTGCGTCCCGAGGATATCAACTTCATGGCCAGTCACGGTCGCGGATTGATTTGCCTGACCGTGACGCGCGACCGCTGCCGGCAACTGGACCTGCCCCTGATGGTGCAGGGCAACGAATCGCTGCACTCGACCAATTTCACTATTTCCATCGAGGCCGCGGAGGGAGTGACGACCGGGATCTCCGCGCATGACCGTGCCCGCACTATCCAGGCCGCGGTGGGGCCGGATGCCGGTCCCCGGGACATCGTCCAGCCCGGACACATCTTTCCGCTGATGGCCCAGCCGGGCGGGGTGCTGACGCGCGCCGGGCATACCGAGGCCGGCTGTGACCTGGCGCGTCTGGCGGGGCTGGAGCCGGCCGCCGTGATTGTCGAGATTCTCAAGGAAGACGGCAGCATGGCACGGCGCCCGGACCTGGAGCGCTATGCCCGGGACCACAACCTCAAGATGGGCACCATCGAGGACCTGATCCGCTACCGGACCGAGAACGAGACCACGGTGGAGCGGGTGACCTCATGCGAACTGGCGACGGAGCATGGCGTGTTTACCCTGCATGCCTATCGCGATACCGTCGACGATGCCGTGCACCTGGCGCTGGTCAAGGGGAAAATCAAGCCGGACGACCCGACCCTGGTCAGGGTTCATCTGGAGAACACCCTCAGTGACCTGGTGGATGCACAGATGCAGGACCATCACTGGCCGCTGCGCAGTGCGCTGGAGCGCATCGCCCGGGAGGACAGCGGGGTGGTCGTGATATTGCGTTGGGACAACGGCGCGGATGCCCTGATCAACAGTATCAGGGCGTATCATGTGCCGGCACCGCCGCAGCGGGTCAGGTCCACGAAGGAGCCGCAGGAGCTGCGTACCTTCGGTGTCGGTGCCCAGATCATCGCGGACCTCGGCGTGAAAAGGATGCGCGTGCTGAGCGCGCCCAAGATCGTTCACGGTATCGCCGGGTTCGGGCTCGAGGTGGTTGAATACGTGGACTGTGACTAGACAGTGAAATAGTGACAACAGGATGACGAACAAGATGAATAACATTACGGTAAAGGAAGGTGAACTGGTACTGCGCGATGCGCGTATTGCCCTGCTGGTGTCGCGCTTCAACAGCTTTGTGGTCGAGAGCCTGCTGGGGGGTGCACTGGATACGCTGAAACGGCACGGTGCCGACGAACGCGACCTCGAGATCGTGCGGGTGCCGGGTGCCTATGAGATGCCGATAGCCGCGCAGCGGCTGGCTGCCAGCAAGCGTTTTGACGCCATAATTGCCCTGGGCGCAGTGATCCGCGGCGGTACACCGCATTTCGAGTACGTCGCCGGGGAGTGCACCAAGGGGCTGTCCTCGGTTTCCCTGAAGTACGATATCCCGGTCGCCTTTGGTGTGCTCACCGTGGATACCATCGAGCAGGCGATCGAGCGGGCCGGCACCAAGGCAGGCAACAAGGGCGAGGAAGCGGCCCTGTCGGCGATCGAGATGATCAACCTGTTGCAGACGCTGGAAAACTGAGGCCGCGATTGCGGGACGATGAAATTTTCTGCACATGCGCGTTCCCGGGCCCGGCGCTATGCACTGCAGGCCCTTTACCAGTGGGACCTTTCCGGGCAGGAGCTGGGTGAGATCCGCAGTCAGTTCGCCGAAGACGAGGAATTCGCACGCGCCGATGTAGCGTACTTCACGGTGTTGCTGAATCAGGTGCCCGCACAACTCGATATCATCGATAACAGCATCACCGAACACCTTGACCGTCCCCTGAAGCAGGTGGACCCGGTGGAAAAGGCCATTCTGCGCATTGCCGGTTATGAACTGCTGTTTCGTGACGATATTCCCTATCGGGTCATTATCAACGAGGCCGTGGCCCTGGCGAAGAAGTTCGGTGCCGACCAGGGGCATGCCTTCATCAACGGCGTGCTGGACCATGCCGCGCACAAGATCAGGCCGGTGGAATGCGCCGGCAAGGGCGAACAGGTCAACGGCCTCTGACGGTTTTGCCGTCGACCGGGTCATTCCAGTACATGGCCGAATCAGAATTCGACATCATTCAGCATTATTTTTCCGGGCGCCAGCCCGGGCGGGCTGACGTCGTTGCCGGGATTGGTGATGATGCGGCCGTGCTGCGTGTCGAACCGGGCGTCGAGCTGGTGGCGTGCATGGATACCCTGGTCGCGGGCGTGCACTTCTCAGAGACGACCACTGCGGCTGCGATCGGCCACAAGGCGCTGGCGGTCAACCTGAGTGACCTGGCGGCCATGGGGGCCGAGCCGGCCTGGGCCACCCTGTCGCTGAGCCTGCCGTCCAGTGATGCCGACTGGCTGAGGGCCTTTGCCGATGCCTTCTTCGAGCTGGCCGACAGCCACGGGGTGCAGTTGGTCGGGGGTGACACCACTCGCGGTCCACTGGCGGTAACTGTACAGGCGCATGGCTTCGTTCCTGCAGGCGAGGCCCTGCTGCGTCGCGGTGCACGGCCGGGAGACCGGGTTTGTGTGACCGGTACCCTCGGTGATGCCGGCCTTGCCCTGCACAAGCGGGCAGGGGTTTCTCCCGGCCTGCAGGCACGTCTCGATTTTCCGCAGCCCCGTATCGATGCCGGCCTGGCGTTGCGTGGCCATGCCAGTGCCGTGATTGATATCTCGGACGGCTTGCTGGCCGACCTGGGTCACCTGCTGGAGCACGACCAGCTGGGTGCCGCCCTGCAGGTCGATGTCCTGCCGCGCTCGGCTGACTTCCTGGCCGGGCTGCAGTCGGTGGGTGCCGCGGGCGAGGCACTGTTTTATGAGCTGCCACTGGCCGCCGGCGATGATTACGAACTGTGTTTCACGGTCCCGGAGGCGCGCTGCAATGAAGTCGTGCGGCGTCTCGCCGAGATCGGCTGTGCCTGTACGGTGATCGGTGTAGTCGATGAGGCGGAGGGGATACGCTGCCACCGTGAAGATGGTGAGCGTTATTATCCGACTTCATCCGGTTATCGACATTTCAATGAGACAGGTTAGGCATGGCTGACAAGCTACCCCCGCGCTTGCTGCTGAATCCCGCAGGCTTCCTGGCACTGGGTTTTGGCAGCGGTTTCGTCCCGGTGGGCCCGGGCACAGCCGGGACGCTGGTGGCGGTGCCGCTGTATCTGTTGCTGCAGCATCTGCACCCGGGGCTCTATGTCGGACTGGTCGGCCTGCTGTTCCTCGTGGGGATCCCGATCTGTTCCCGCGTGGCCCGCCAGCTGGAGGTACACGACCACCCGGGTATCGTCTGGGACGAGATAGTAGGCTACCTGGTGACGATGGCGTTCGCCCCTGAGGGCTGGATCTGGGTGATAAGCGGTTTTGTCCTGTTCCGGATTTTTGATATCGCCAAGCCCTGGCCCATCCGCTGGTGTGACCGGTATGTGAGCGGCGGCCTGGGGATCATGCTCGATGACCTGTTGGCCGGCGTGCTTGCCGCCGTCATTTTGCAGCTGCTGATTTACTTTTGGTGAAAAAGGTGTCTGTTCCCGACTCCAGCCGATTTCACGTTGATGTAAATTTCAGGATAAGCAGTCAAAACCTCTGGAATCGGAATATGTTTGGACGTTCGCGAGCTGTTTGGCTATAAGCCCGTCTGATAGACCATTAACTTCCGAGTTCGGCCATCGCGAGCTGTTTGGCTATAAGCCCGTCTGATAGACCATTAACTTCCGAGTTCGGCCAGAATAAGACATTTATCACAAAAGAAAACGGCGACCCGAAGGCCGCCGTCAGGCAGTTGATGCTGTTCCGCCTTTTCGTTATCTATAGCGGTTCACGGTCCTATGACAGTTGGGCCAGGTGTTATGGAGACATGCACACCAGGGCAATTCTCGCGAAGTGCTGCTGCAGCTCCAATTTGTTCACTTACTGCATGTCGGAACTCCTCTGTTCCGGCTTCTTCTACTGTAGGTAGCGGCATACCAATACATGTGCTGCCATCAGGCATGGCATGTCCAATACGCAAGAACTTGCCCGCCGTTGCAGCAGGTTGTACAGCCATCAACACACTACCCAGCACAATTGAACCAATAATCTTCGGGTGCATTTTCTCTCCTCGTTTACACGTTTTTTATGGATGCAAATGATCATGCAGAGATGAAAAACTCTGTTGACGATATGCAGTCGCTTTGCTGAACTCGCCGACAAGGATTTCTATGGAAGCAAATCGAGAGTGCAAGCAATTTGACTTTACACTAGGGTGTTGTATTTCACCAAACCCTAAAGGTCGCCTTTGGGTTGCGATTTCAACCGGTCGACGCAACACATGCATTAAAACGTTCTGCCGATGTTTGAAAGCCCAAAGTCTTTCGCG
>CAMYJZ010000030.1 GCA_947258845.1 uncultured Ectothiorhodospiraceae bacterium
GTACTGTAGGCGGGGAGGCAGTGGCTTGCAGGTTGACGGTTCTGATTTAACCAAAGAAAGAAATCACTGGAGGAAATTCCATGAGGAATAAAGTGTTCAAGCGGGCAACACTGGCGATTGTCTGTGCAGGGGGCATGCTGGCCGGCGCGACCACGCATGCGGCAGACTGGCTTACGATACAAGGAACTGAGCCTGAAGGTGCTGCGGCACGCGCCAAGGTCTGGGGATTCATACAGCCCCAGTATACCGATATGGATGGTACAAAAGTCGAAGCAGGTCCCTGGGCTGGTCGGGATGCCATATTCAACGTTGTCCGCCCGGATAATGATACTGAATCGAGCTTTCATATCCGGCGCGCCCGTTTAGGCGTGAGGGGCACGGGCTTCCCGCTGGACAGCAATGTTAATTATTTCTTTCTGGCCGAGGCAGGCAATAATGGCATTACCTCCAATGGTGGCGGCAGCGTTAAGGTAACAGATGCCAGCATCACTCTTAATCACCTGAAAAAATATACACGCCTGCGCTTCGGCCAGTTCAAGACACCGGGTTCCGAGGACGGCCTGCAGGCCATCCATGTCCACAACTACAACAACTTCTCCATTGTGGCCGATCAGCTGCTGCTGGAGCGGTTCCGCGACTGGGATGGAGATGCAACCTGCATTGTGCCCGACGCAACTGCCGCACTACCTACAGCTGAAGAGACGGCATGGTTCCTCACCTGTTCGTCCGGTAATGGTGTGAATGGTTCAGTGGGCGCCTACCGCGATATCGGTGTACAGCTGTTCAATACCTTCAAGATCAAGGACGGACCGGGCAAATATCCCTGGGAGGTCAGCTATGCCTTCATGGTGGGCAACGGCAACGGCATTGCCCGAGGTGACAACGACGATAATAGGGAAGTATACGCATACCTGTCCGCCGGCCAGATCTTCGGCGGCAAGGGCCCGCGCCGCCAGGACTGGAAGGTCTTTGCCTGGTACCAGGATGGCAAACGCACCATTCTTGACACAAGTAACATATCGGGTACTGGTGCTCCTACACCTGCAGACGACACACCCGATATCTCGAACTTTGTTACTCGGGAATTTGACCGTGACCGCTGGGGTATCGGTGGTACCTATCGCCAAGGCAAGTTCCGCGTCTACGGTGAGTACATCGAAGCCGATGGCATGATTGCTAACGGGACCGATGGTGGCGCAGTGCCTGGTGCCATCAGTAACCCGGTAGCCGGAAATCTATTGGTTTCTACAGCAAACACCCTGACCGACAACAAGGCCGACGGCTGGTACCTGGACTTTGGCTACAAGGTGCTGCCGAACCTGGAACTGGATATTCGCTATGATGAACTGAGTCGGGGCACAGAGGGAGACGAGCGCATACTGCGTGAATTCGATCGCTGGACCATCGGTGCCCAGTACTTCTTCAACAAGAAGAGCCGCTTCACGCTCAACTACGAGTTCCGTGATATCCATGCCCACGGTGCGGGTGGTGTTCCCGAGGACATCGTCCACGGGATTGACGATCAGCTGACTGCGCAGGTGCTGGTGATTTTCTAAATCACGAATCGCTGTTCTGATGTTAACGACCCCGGCCCGCGCTGCGTGCCGGGGTTTTTTATTTCTGTATGGATCTGGGACAATGGCAGCACAGCTGTCAAATTTGTGCTAACCGTAATGATATTCATCCCATAGTTTAAGTATGGTTTATAACTCTTTGATATAAAATGTCGTTAATTCAGGAAAATCCCTGGCTTGAACAGCCATTTGTACGCCTGGCCGCGGCAATGGCGCAGAACCGTTTCCCGCATGCCCTGCTGATTACCGGCCAGTCCGGGCTGGGCAAGGCGGCCTTTGCTACCGAACTGGCGCGTTTTTTGGTGTGCGAAACCCCTGTCGATGGCGCCAGGGCCTGCAGGAAGTGCACCGGCTGTACCCTGTTCGCGGCTGGCAATCACCCGGATTTCTTTCCGGTCTCTCGCCGCGGACCTCGCCATGAGCCGTCACGGCACGGGTTTCAAGGTCGCCATCCTGGCCCCGGCCGAGGCCATGAACATCAATGCCGCCAACAGCCTGCTAAAGACCCTCGAGGAACCGACCGATAACACAGTATTGGTACTGGTCAGCGCCAATCCGGGTCGTTTGCCGGCCACGGTACGCAGCCGCTGCCAACAACTGCGGATTCCGGTACCCGGGCGTGATCAGGCCGTGGCCTGGTTGCAGCAACAGGTCGAGGTTAAGCAGCCGGATGTCTACCTGAGTCTCGCCAAGGGGGCGCCGCTGCTGGCGCTGCAACTGGCGCAGGGAAATGCCCTGGAGGAAAGGGCCCGGCAGTTCCAGGCCCTGGTCGGGGTTTACCAGGGCCGGCAGGACCCGATCGCACTGGCGGCGAGCTGGAGCAAGAACGAGGACCTGACGGGTCTGCACTGGCTGCGGGAATGGCTGATGGACCTGCTGAGGATTCGCCTGACCGGCAGTGCCAGGGGAATACACGGGATCGACCTGGCCGAGGGACTGCAGGCACTTGCACGGCAATTGGATTGCAAGGTAATGTTCGGACAGCTGGACCGGGTGAACCGGGCGCTGCAACTGGCGGGAACGGGTATCAACCGCCAGCTGATGACCGAGGACATCCTGCTCGCATGGGCAGCCAGGACAGGCCAGTAACTTGATATGACGGAAACAGGACAAGGGTAACGCAGTTATGACGCAGGCAGCCGCACCACGCCAGGGGATACTCTCCCTCACCATCAAGGACAAAAGCGCCTTGTACGCGGCCTATATGCCGTTCATCAACGGTGGCGGCCTGTTCATCCCGACCAAGAAGAGCTACAACCTCGGCGATGAGGTGTTCATGCTGCTCACGCTGATGGACGATACCGAGAAGATACCGGTCGCGGGCAAGGTGATCTGGATCACGCCCATGGGGGCGCAAGGCAATCGCGCCGCCGGTATCGGTGTCCAGTTCAGCGACCAGGACGACGGTGCCGCCCGCAACAAGATCGAAGGCCTGCTCGCCGGCGCACTCGAGTCCGACCGTCCGACCCACACCATGTAAATGCCGCGTTTGCGGTCCTCCTGAAAGCCATTATCATTCACCTCTTGTCATTAAGAGGTTAGCCATATGCTGGTCGATTCACACTGCCATATCGATATGCTGGACCTGCAATCCTTCGAGGGCGGGGTCGAGGGTGTGCTGGCCGCCGCGCGCACACAGGGTGTGGGCCACATGCTGTGCGTCTCCATCAACCTGGAAGACTATCCCAACATGCTGGCGCTGGTAGAGGACTGTGATGAGGTCACTGTGTCAGTCGGGGTGCACCCGAACGAGCGGGGCGGGCGTGATCCGGAACCGGATGAACTGGTGGCGTTGGCCGCCCATCCCAGGGTTGTCGCGATCGGTGAGACCGGTCTGGATTACTTCCGCAGCGAGGGCGACCTCGACTGGCAGCGCCAGCGATTTCGTAACCACATCAGCGCCGCCAAACAATGCGGCAAGCCGCTCATCATCCATTCACGTGATGCCAGGGAAGACACCTTGAGGATCATGGAAGAGGAGGGTGCCAGCGCGGCACGCGGCGTGATGCACTGCTTTACCGGCGACTGGGACATGGCACAGCGTGCCATCGATATGGACTTCTACATCTCCTTTTCCGGCATTGTGACCTTCAACAGCGCCCGGGAACTGCAGGAGATCGCGCAGCGGATGCCGCTTGACCGAATGCTGGTAGAGACCGACTGTCCCTACCTGGCGCCAGTGCCGCACCGCGGGAAGCCCAACCAGCCCGCCTACGTGCGGCACGTTGCCGAGCACATAGCCGAGCTGCGCGGCGAGACGTTTGAAAGCATTGCCGCAGCCACCACAGATAATTTCAAGGCGCTGTTCAACCCGCCCGTGCCGTTGTGATAAAACGCGAAACGTGATCTGTAGGAGCGCCCCGCGGGCGCTATCAGCTGGCGTGTGTCATGCACATCAAAGAATGACCACGAAATCCACGGAAGAACACGGAAAAAAACGTAAAACGTAAATTGTAGGAGCGCCTCGCAGGCGCGATGATTTTATCGCAATAAAGATCGCGCCTGCGAGGCGCTCCTACAAGTCGCCCGTCCACGGCATGATTATCTGCCGGTAGGATGCGTCACTCTTCTGCTGGTACCGGCCGCGGCCGGCGCTGGTCGTCGATGGCCACGTAGGTCAGCTCGGCCTCGGTGAGGCGGACGACTTCATGGTGTTTTCGGTAACGCTCGGCAAAGGCTTGTACCCTGACCGTGATCGACGTTGTGCCTATGCGTGTCACTTCTGCATAACAGCTGATCAGGTCGCCGACAAAGGCAGGCTGTTTGAACTGGAAGGAATTCACCGCCACGGTAACGATTCGGCCCTGTGCCCGGCGCCGGGCGACAATACTGCCGGCAATATCCACCTGTGACATGATCCAGCCGCCGAAGATGTCACCCTCGGCATTGGAGTCCGCCGGCCCGGGCATTACCCGGATGGCAAGGTGGCGGTCGTCGGGGAGTCCGATATCTTCAGGCATTCAGGCGCTAGTGCCCCGCGTACATGTTTTCAACGGCATCCGAGTAATGCTCCATGATGCGGTTGCGCTTCAGTTTCAGCGTCGGTGTGATCATGCTGTTTTCGATGGTCCAGGGTTCCAGGATGCAGGTCGCTCTGTGCACCTGGGCATAGCCGGGAAATTCCGACAGCAAGCCGGACAGCCGGTCACATACCGCCTGTTCCACTGACTCACTTACAAGTATCGCCGGGTCTGCGGGATCCAGGCCTATGCCGCGCGCGAAGTTCTCCCACTGTTCCGGGTTCAGCACAATGACAGCCGCCAGGTAGGGGCGGCCTTCACCGGTGATCATGACCTGTTCGAACAGGGGATCCAGGGCGATGGCCATCTCCATGTCTGCCGGCGGTACCTTTTCGCCATTGGCCAGCACGATGATCTCCTTCAGGCGCCCGGTGATGTAGATGTGGTTGTTCTCGATACGCGCCTTGTCGCCGGTGTGCAGCCAGCCCTCGGCATCGATCATGTCACGGGTGGCCTCGGGGTTGTCCCAGTAGCCCAGCATGACACAGGGGCCGCGCGTCAGCAGTTCATCGTTGGCATCCACCTTCACCTCGAGGTTTGACAGCGGCACCCCGACACTGGCCGGGTCATTGTCAGCCTCCGGGTTGGCGCTGATGATGGGGCTGGTCTCCGTCAGGCCATAGCCCTGGATCAGGTTCAGCCCCAGGCCGATAAAGACCTTCGCAATCGGCGTCGGCAGGGGAGCGCCACCGGAGGCGGCCAGGCGCATCCGGCCGCCCAGCTTGGCCATGATCTTGCCGGCCACCAGCCTGTCGAGCAGTGGCCACAACAGGAAGGCCGGGTGCCAGCTGCCGCGTCCCTGGCGGTGCTGGAAGCGTCTCCAGCCGGTTTCCACGGCCAGGTTGAACAGTTTGGTGGCCAGCGGTGGTTTCTCGGCCAGGCCGGCCTGGATCTTGTTATAGACGCGCTCGTAGATGCGCGGCACCGAGATCAGGATGGTGGGCCTGATATTGAGCAGGTCCTCGCCGAGCTCGGGTATGGAACGGGCATAGGCAATGGTGGCACCGACCATCATTGGGATGTAATAACCGACGGTGCGCTCGAAGGTATGCGACAGTGGCAGGAAAGACAACAGCATGTCGCCTCCATGGACATGGACGATCTCCAGGGCGCTGTCGGAATTGGCCAGGATATTGCGGTGACTGAGCATTACGCCCTTGGGGCGCCCGGTGGTGCCGGAGGTGTAGACAATGGTCGCCAGTTCATCGGGCGCGCCATCGGCATTACGCAGGCCGTCGTTGTGTTCCGGTAACCAGTCCGCCGCGCTGCGCAGCCGGGTCTCGCCCTCGGGTGCGCTGATCGGTTCCAGGGTAAGGATGCGGGTCAGCGTGTTGAGCTGTTCGCGTACCGGCAGCAGGCGCTCCCATTGCTCCATACCTTGCAGCAACAGCAGTTTGACGCCGGCATTATTGAGGATGTAGGCGCTGTTCTCGGCGCGGTCATCGGTGTACAGAGGAACGACCACCAGGCCGGATCCCAGTGCCGCCTGGTCGAAGACCACCCATTCCTTGCAATTGCGTAACAGGATGGCGACCCGGTCGCCCGGCTGCAGGTCCTCGTTGGCGAGGGCCGCCTGCCAGCGGGCCACCTCGTTCCCCATGGCGGCCCAGGTGGAATCATTCCATTGGCCGGTGGAGTCGTCATACTGGCGATAGGCCACGGCGTCCGGTGTCCGGCTGACACGCTCGCGAAACAGTCCGGCCAGTGTTCCGGCCACATCGGCAGGTATCTTGTCGTTTGCCCTCTCAGTCATTTAGCCCCCCTGTGTATCGAATAGCGAATCCCAGCCCGGGTCTGGTGTGAAACGCTCGCCGTAGCGGCTGGTGCATTGCTGCAGGCGTGCCTGCAATGCGCCCGCACCCGTGGACTGGATGTGGTGCATGGGTCCGCCGCGAAAGGGCGCGAACCCGGTGCCGAAGATCATGCCGGCATCCAGCAGGTCGTTGCTCCCGACGACCTGTTCGCGCACACAGCTCACGGCCTCGTTCAACAGGCGCAGCATCAGCCGGTCGCTGATCTCCTCCAGTTGCGCGTCCGATCCGGAGACCTTCGGCTTGACCGCCTTGCCCTTGCGGTATTCATAGAAGCCGCGCCCGGACTTGCGCCCGAGCCGGCCGACATCCACCAGCTGCTGCAGGCGTTCAGGGATCTCGGCGTTGAAGTGGGATGCCAGCACCTTTGCCACGTGCAGGCAGATATCCAGGCCGACGCTATCAGCCAGTTCCACCGGCCCCATGGGCATGCCGAACCCGGTCGCCGCCCGGTCGATGAGGCCGGGTGCCACGCCCTCGGATTCCAGGGTGACCGCCTCCATGAGGTAGGGCATCAGGATGCGGTTGACCAGGAAACCGGGGGTGCTGGTCACCGGCAGTGGCAGGCGGTCGATCTGGCGGGTGAAGGCCATGGCTTGCGCCGAGACCTCCGCCGTTGTGGACGCACCGTTTACCACCTCCACCAGCTGCATCTTGGCCACCGGGTTGAAAAAGTGCAGCCCCACCAGCTGTCCGGGCCGGGCCAGGGCCTCGGTGAGTTCTTCCAGCGGGATACTGGAGGTGTTGGTTGCCAGGATAGCGTCTGTCTTCATGCGCGGCTCGAGTTCCCGGTACAGGCCGCGCTTGACGTCGGCATCCTCGAAAATGGCCTCGATGATGATATCGGCGCGGGCCACGCCAAGGCCCTTGTGATCGGGCAGCAGGCGGTCCATGGCGGCGGTTATCTCGCGGGGCTGTTTCAGCTTGCGCCTGAACAGGGCATGGGCGCGTTGCATGGCCGGAGCAATGCGCTCCGGGGACTGGTCCTGCAGCGTGACCCGGAAGCCGCGCAGGGCGCACCAGGAGGCGATATCACCGCCCATGGTGCCGGCGCCCACCACGTGGACATGTTCCGGGCGGTAGTCGCTGTCGCGTCCCAGTCCCTTGAGTTGTTCCTGCAGGAAAAAGACGTGAACCAGGTTGCGTGCGGTCGGGTCGTTGATCAGGCGGGCAACGGACTGTGCCTCGGCCTCGAGCATGGCACCGGTGTCGTTGGCGTGTTGGCGCCAGATATCAATCAGTGCGTAGGGGGCGGGGTAATGTTCCTGCGGGGCGCGTTTGGCCACCTGCCGGCGCATCACCGTGGCCAGCAACGGGCGGGCGATGAAGCTGTTGCTGAGCCGGTCGAGCCAGCCGGGCCGGGCCGGCGCGGGCGCCTCAAGTATCAGCCGGCGCGCTGCTGCGCGCAGGTGGCGTTCCGGGACTACGCTGTCGACCAGGCCGATGCGTTTTGCCTGGCGTCCGGCCAGGCTGCGGCCGGTCAGCATCAGGTCCATGGCCTTGAGGCCGCCGACCAGTGGCGTCAGGCGGGCACTGCCGCCCCAGCCGGGATGGATGCCGAGGCGCACCTCCGGCAGTGCCAGGCGGGTGGCGGGATCATCGCGCGTCACCCGGTAACGGCAGGCCAGTGCCAGTTCGGTGCCGCCGCCCATGCAGAAGCCGTGGATCAGGGCGACAGTCGGCAGGGTGTAGGCCGCCAGCCGGTTGAATACCGACTGACCGAGCCGGAGAAAGTCGAGTGCCTGCTGTTCTGTTTCAATGCGGGTAAACGACTCGATGTCGGCGCCGGCGATAAAACCGTTGGGCTTGTCGGACAGGATGACCAGGCCGCGGGGACACTGGGTAGCGATCGATTGAAGCTGTCGGTCGAGTTCATGCAGCGCCTCGGTACTGAAGGTGTTGGTGCCGCTGCCGGCCCTGTCGAAGTGCAGCCAGACGATGTTGTCGCTGTCGGTCTCTGCCCGGAAATGGTTGTCGGTATCGGTCATCACTGCTACCCCGTGGTCCTTTCAACCAGCAGCGCACCGCCCTGGCCGCCGCCGATACACAGGCTGGCCACGCCGCGGTGTGCCTGCTCGCGTTCCAGTACGTGCAGCAGGTGCAGCACGATGCGCGCACCGCTGGCACCGACTGGGTGACCGATGCTGACGCCACCGCCGTCCACATTCAGGCGGGACTCGTCGATGGGTGTGAACGGGGTGTCGCGTCCGAGTTCCGTCTGACAGAAACCGGCATCCTGCCAGGCGGCGAGACAGGCGAGTACCTGGGCGGCAAAGGCCTCGTTGATTTCCCAGAAATCGATGTCCGTGCTGTCGAAGCCCTGACGCATCAGCAGCGGCGCCATGGCATAGGTCGGCCCCAGTCCCATCTGTGCAGGGTCCAGTCCGGCCCACTGGCTGTCGATGAGCCGGCCGATTACCGGCAGCTCGTAACGCGCCACCGTGTCTTCCGAGGCCAGGAGCACCCAGGCCGCGCCGTCGGTGACCTGGGCGCTGTTGCCGGCGGTCACGTTGCCGTCCGGGCGGTCGAACACGGGCCTGAGTTTTGCCAGCTGTTCCATGCTGCTGTCGGCACGCAGTCCGTCGTCGTGATCGTAGAAATTGCCGCGACTGTCATAAAGTACCTCGATCTCATCGAGGTGGCCGGCCCGGTGCCCGGCATCCAGGCGCTGGTGGCTGCGCAGTGCGAAGGCGTCCATCTGTTCCCGGGTGATCCCGAAACGGTGGGCGAGAATCTCGGCCGTCTGCCCCATGGAGAGTCCCACGACCGGGTCGGTCAGGCCGCGCAGCAGGGCGATGACCGGCTTTAGGTGACCAGGGCGCAGGCCGGCAATGGCCCTGAGTTTCGCGCCGGGACTGCGTGCCCGGGAGAGGGCGGCCAGCCAGTTGACCATGGCGTGGTTGTAGAGTACCGGTGCATGGCTCATGGACTCGACGCCGCCGGCCAGCACCAGTCCGGAACGGCCGCTGGCGATGTTCTGGGCGGCGCAGTCGATGGACTGCAGGCCGGAGGCGCAGTTGCGCTGCACCGTCCAGGCCGGTACGCGTTCGCCGCAACCCAGCCGCAGCGCGGCGACCCGGCCGATATTGGCCTCGTCGGGACCCGGCATGACGCAACCGAGAATGACCTCGTCCAGGTCGGTAGCAGAGAAGGGCTGGCGGGCCAGCAGGGGACGCGCGGCGGCGACAGCGAGATCGCACGCGGCAAAGGCGCCGGGCTTGCCACGAACCTTGAGGAAGGGTGTCCGGCTGCCGTCGACTACCAGGACCGGTCGGCCACCCCATCCGGCTTGTTGTGCCCCCATTGTCAATGCTCCCTGACCAGGTATCCCGGTTCGAAGTCATCAACCTGGATGACCTCCGTGCGTGCCGCGATGGCGGCATGGATTCCGGCCGCTTCATGTTCCGTGATAATACCGGCTGTCTGCCCGGCCTCGATGAAATCCTCCGGGTCACCCTTCGGCAGCTTGCCGGAACGCATGGCCTGGCGCAGTTTCCCCAGCGCGGTTTCGGCCTCCGCATTCTTTATCAGGGCGTCATCGAGCTGTGCCAGTGGCGCATTTTTGTCAGTTGGAATATACACACCTTCAGTCAGACGGTCACGCAGCGGGGACGGGCTCAGGATAAGGTCCGCTACCCGGTGGCTGAGCGCATCACCCGGACGCCGGTAGGGCTTGCCGGCCGGGAAGGTCAGGGCGCGTGTCAGTACGGCAATGAAACGGTTGGGGAAGTTGTTCAATACCTCGTTGAGGCGCACCTGGATATTGTAGAGCAGGTCATCGCAGGCCCATTCCAGCAGTGGCAATTCGTCCTCCGGGGAACCGTTGTCATAGTGATGCTTGAGTACTGCGCTGCCCAGGTAGAGGTAGCTCAGGACGTCACCGAGACGCCCCGAGATCGATTCCTTGCGTTTCAGTCCGCCACCCAGTGACAACAGCGTCATCTCGGTGGTGACGGCAAAGGCGAGGCTCATGCGTGTGAACTGGCGGTAATAGTGACCGCGCCGGCCGTGCTGCGGTGATGACAGCAGGCGGCCATGGCTCATGCCGTGGAACAGGCAACGTGCGATATTGCTCATGGCGAGGCTGCCGTGTCCGAACAGGGCGTCATCGAAGGCAGTGACATCCTTGTTGGCGGTCGCCTCAATTTCCTTGAACAGGAAGGGGTGGCAGCGGATTGCCCCCTGGCCGAAGATGATGAGGTTGCGGGTGAGGATGTTGGCGCCCTCGACGGTGATGCCGATCGGCAGGGCCTGGTAGCCGCGCGCCACGAAGTTTTTCGGGCCCATGCTGATGCCGCGTCCGCCGAGTATATCCATGGCGTCGTTGACGACCAGGCGCATGCGTTCCGTCAGCTGGTACTTCACAATCGCCGAGGCCACGGAGGGGTCTTCGCCGGAATCGATGGCGGCGGTGGTGAAGCCGCGCGCCGCGTTCATGGTATAGGCATTGCCGGCAATGCGGGCCAGCACCTCGCTGATGCCCTCGAACTTGCCGATAGGCACCTTGAACTGTTTTCTCACGGCGGCGTAGGCGCCAACCGCACGGCTCATCTTCTGGCCGGAGGCCGTGCTCAGGGCGGGCAGGGAGATGGCGCGGCCGACGGACAGGCAGTTCATCAGCATGCGCCAGCCCTGGCCGACAAATTCCTGTTCGCCGATGACCCAGTCCATGGGGATGAATACATCCCGGCCACTGTTCGGCCCGTTCATGAACGACTGGCTCATGGGGAAATGGCGCTTGCCGATCTCGACACCGGGGGTCGACGTCGGGATCAGCGCCAGGGTAATGCCGATGTCCTCCTGTTCTCCCAGCAGGTGGTCGGGGTCGTACAGGTGGAAGGCGAGTCCCAGCAGCGTCGCCACCGGTCCCAGGGTGATGTAGCGCTTCTCCCAGTTCAGGCGGATGCCGAGGACATCTGCCTCGCCGTTGAACGCCTGGCGGCAGACGACGCCGTTATCGGGCATGGAGGCGGCGTCACTGCCGGCCTCCGGTCCGGTGAGGGCGAAACACGGTATCTCCGTGCCGTTGGCAAGGCGGGGCAGGTAATGGTTCTTCTGTTCATCGGTCCCGTAGGTGAGTAGCAGCTCGGCCGGTCCCAGGGAGTTCGGCACCATAACGGTTACCCCGGCGGAGATGCTGACACTGGCGATTTTCATCACCACCACGGAGTGGGCGTTGGCCGAGAACTCCAGGCCGCCGTACTGCTTCGGAATGATCATGCCGAAGAAGCCCTGGCGTTTCAGGTAGTCCCAGGTCTCCTCGTTGAGGTCACGCAGCTCCTCGGTGATCTCCCAGTCGTTGATCATGGCGCAGAGTTCTTGCACCGGCCCGTCGATAAAGGCCTGCTCTTCCACGGAGAGTTGCGGGGCAGGGAAGCCGAGCAGGTGGTGCCAGTCGGGTTGCCCGCTGAAGACCTCCGCCTCCCACCATACGCTGCCGGCCTCCAGGGCCTCGCGCTCGGTGTCCGACATGGCCGGCATGAGCTTCGCGAACAGCGACAGCAGGGGGCTGCTGACCAGGCGCAGCCGCAGCGCGGGCAGCATCAACAGGGCGGCCACCGGGATAAAGACCAGCCAGGCAACCAGTGCCCAGGCGGAGGTGGCATGAAACACGCTCCAGAAGACCAGAAAGGCAGCCAACAGGCCGACCCAGAGATGGCGCGGTGCCTGACGCGCCATCAGGAATCCGATGACGGTCAGCACAACAAGTATCTCGATCAAGGTGATCATATGTCAGCAGTCCTCTACCAGGTTTAGATATCAGCTGCAGCCGCTGCGTGCAAGCGGACAAGTTATTAAGACAGTAACAGATTGGACATAAATACCCTATCCAAGTTTCCACTGGCTTGACCGGGTACTCAGATTCTATTTTTAGGGAAACACTGGTTAATTGACAGATCACGTCATTGCGAGCGTAGCGAAGCAATCTCCTGGAAAACAATCAATCAGTTTAAAGATTGCTTTGTCAGTATCTTCGGTGCGTTGAACGCAACCTACGGCTGCAGCTAGCCTGCCAGCAGTTCCAGGGCCTGGTCCAGTTTCTCCCGGGGGGTGTAGAAATGCGGTGAGAAACGCACGCCGCCGGCACGTACGGCACACAGCACGTTGCATTCAACCAGGCGCGCGTAGAGTGCCTCCGGCGTGTCATTCAGGGGCGCAAAGCTGACGATGCCAGCGTGCCGCGCAGCCTCTCTGGGAGTAATCAACCGATAGTCACCGAGCTGATCAAGCCGCTCGATCAGGTAGGTGCTGTTTTCCATCACCAGTTTCTCGATCGTGGACATGCCAACCCCGTGAAGCAGCGACAGGCTGGCATGCAGTGCATGCACGCCGGTCATGTTGGGGCTGCCGCACTCGAAGCGCCGGGCGCTGGCAGCGATCTCCCAGTCACGGCGATCGTAGTTACCCGGATCCTCGACCATATGCCAGCCATATTGCTTCAGGTCCAGCCGCTCCATCGCCTCGCTGCGGCAATAGAACAGGGCAATGCCTTCCGGTCCCAGCATCCATTTGTGTGCATCCGCCATGACGAAGTCCGCATGGCAGGCCTGTACGTCAACCTCGATTGCCCCGAGACTCTGGATGGCATCAACGCAGAACAGGATGCCACGTTCGTGACAGTGGACGCCGATCCGTTCCAGGTCGAGTCGCAGGCCTGTCCCGTACTGCACCGAGCTGACCGCGACCAGGCGGGTGTTGTTGTCGATGCAGGCCAGTATGGCCGCCTCGGGCGAATCGTCCAGGCCCAGGTCGGCAGGACGGGTTGCAACGCCGTACTTCACCAGCGACTCCCACACGATCCGGTTGGAGGGGAATTCCTGGCTGGTGATCACGACATTGTCGCCGCGCGCCCAGGACAGGCCGTAGGCGACCGTGGACAGAGCCTCAGAGGTGTTTTTCAATAGCGCGATTTCGTCGCAAGACTGTGCATTGATCAGCTGCCGTAGCTGTTCCTTCAGATCCTGCTCGGTCTTTACCCAGTCCGGGTAGTGCCGGGATCCCAGCGAGGCATTCTCATCGGCAAATGACTTGACGGCCTTTACCGTGCAGCGGGGCCACGGGGAGACGGCGGCATGGTTGAGGTGGATGATCGACTGATCAAGACAGAATTCGGACTCGAACATGACGCGTATACCCCGGGTTGAGTGGCTGCATATCGGTTCAGAACTGCAGGCTATATAATGACAGGTCAGTTATATCACTACGCGGACCTCGTACGCACATCATGGGAATCATTCGACTCAGGCAGCCGGCCTGGTTTCTTGCAGTTGTCGCCCAGTTGCTCTGGCTGCCGGCAGCCACTGCGCTGGCTGAAGACGAAATCCGGCTGCTGGTGGATACCGACAGCCGGACCCTGAGCGTGCTGCAGGAGGGCAGGGAGGTGGACCGCTTCGAGGATATCGCCATCGGTCGTTATGGCACGACCTGGTTCAAGCGCCGGGGAGACAACCAGACTCCGCTGGGTCAGTTCACCATCCGGCGCATCACCACGGACACCCGCTATCACCTGTTTATGGGACTCGATTTCCCCGATCTCGAGGCGGCCACCCGCGCCCTGGAGGAAGGTGCCATCAGTGAAGAGCAATGGCGTGCGATCCGGCAGGCCTCCCGGACCGGCAAGACCCCGCCGCAGAATACCGTGCTGGGTGGTTATATCGGCATTCACGGCATCGGGGCAGGTGACCCGGAGATCCATGAACAGTTCAACTGGACCAATGGCTGCGTCGCCCTCACCAATGCGCAGATCGATCGCCTGCAGCGCTGGGTGCGCATCGGTACGCCCGTCGAAATACGCTAGGGATAAACGGGGACATTTTGCTTTTTTCACTTTTTTCACCCACCTGTAGTTCCCGGGTGCAATAAAAAGCAGAATGTCCCCTGTTTACTGTTTCCTGCCGGTTGCCTGATCAGGTAGCATTGCGGCGTGCAATTTCAGCCAATGGATCACCCACGAAGGAGGAAAATGATGGAAATCAAGATGACTCAAACACGGCGCCTGCTGGCCCTGGCAACGGTAGCAGTACTCTATACCGGTATCAGTGGCTGTGCCTCGACCGGCGAGCTTGCCAGCCTGAAGAGCCAGATCGACCAGGCCAGTGCGGATGCTGCAGCGGCCAGGGCGGAGGCCGCGGCTGCATCCCGTGACGCAGCCGATGCCAAGGCTATGGCGGGGACGGCGACGAATACCGCCAACCAGGCCATGAGCCTGTCGCAGGAAACCGATAGCAAGATCGATCGCATGTTCAAGAAGGCGATGTACAAATAACAGGCTCGCTATTTGCCTATCCCGAGACGTTTCTGATCACAAGGCCCCTGCGGGGGCCTTGTTTTTTGCATACGCTAGCGCGAGATCAACACCGGCATGCCGTGCTGTTCCCCGATTGCCGTGCGAATGGCACGGCCATTGAGCGCGACCTGGTGGTCTGTTCCTGATTCGGCGATGGCATCGGCAATCACATTGAGGACCATTTGCATGAAGTCGCTGTACTTTTCCCGGTCTTCATCCATGACCGGATGTATCTCCAGAAACAGGGCGCCGGCCAGCCAGCCCACCTTGACCGGCTGGTTGACGATCTGCACCGGGGTACCGGTGGGGATCTTGTCGAACAGCTTCTCGATGTCCTCGGGATACATGCGTACGCAACCATGGGTGACCCGCATCCCCACGCCGTAGGGCTTGTTGGTGCTGTGAATCAGGTAACCGGGTAGTCCCAGGCGCATGGCATAGCGTCCCAGCGGATTGTCCGGTCCGGCTGGCACCACATCGGGCAAGACCTCGCCGTCGGCCAGGGCCTCTTCCTTGAGCGACTGGGGAGGGCGCCAGGCGGGGTCCTTTTGTTTGCTGACAATCCTGGTGATGCCCAGCGGGGTCTCCCAGTCCATGCGACCGACGCTCACCGGATGGGTGACCATCACCGGTGATTCGGTCAGCTTCGGGTCGGGGAAGTGATACAGGCGCATCTCCGGCAGATTGAGGATCAGGCCGCGGCGTTCGGCCTTGGGGATGATGAAGCGGCGCGGCAGGACCACCACCGAATTTTCTTTGGGTAGCCAGCGGTCCACTTGCGGATTGGCCAGCAGGATCTCCTGTTGACCCAGGTCAAAGTCGCGCGCCAGGTCCAGCAGGGTTTCATCGCGGTGTGCCGTGATGTGCTGCACCTGGCCGACCACATCGACATCGGCGGGTGGCAGCACGAAGGTGTCTGCCTGTGCCGCTGTTGCGACAAGCGCTATCAAGGCCGCTGGGTGCAGTATCTGTTTCACAAGGAATGCTTGTCTGTTGATAGGGTTTCCGGGCTTGAGGGCATCATAATGATATATCGCCTGCCCGGTATATTAGTTCGTGTAATGTATATTATGTTAAATATGATACGTGTCTGTACAGAGGTGTCTCCCTGCCAGGGCCTGTGCCCGGTTCCTAGATCGGCTCGTTTTCATCCCTGAAACCGCTATGGACGTGGCTGCCGTCGCAGAACGGCTTGTTTTTCGAGGCGCCGCAGCGACACAGGGTGTAATGCTCGCGTGAAGCGCCTTCACCCCAGTCGGCATTGGCAAGCTCAATGCCACCGCTGACGCGGTACGGACCGTGCTGTTCGATTTCGATCGTTGGCTGACGTTCCGGGATGTGTTGCGGTTCGCCATCGACGCTGTAACTCAACGCACCCGACGGACAGCTGTCGATAAGTGCGCGGATATTGTCCACGCTGTCGCCGTCGGGATCGATCCACGGCGTGTTGTGTTCGTTGAACACGTTGCCGAGGCGTTTGACACAGTGCTCGGCATGCGAACACAACAGCACGTTGTTGTGAATGCTGATGCGCTGGCCGACGTAATCCCGGCACCTGTCCTTTGTGCGTTGCGGTGACCTGGCATCATCGAAGCCCGATCCTTTATGACTGCCGTCACAGAACGGCTTGTTCCTGGAGGCGCCGCATCGGCACAGTCCCATTGCCGGTTTGGTCGGCAACGGCCTGCCCTCGCTGTCAATCAGCCGGGTCAGGCCCTTGACCACGAGTGGGCCGTTGTTAGCGCAGCTGATGCTGATCCTGGACATTGGATTCCTCCCGACAGGTTCGGTTCAGATAAGTGTATAGCCTGCGGCTAGCGTGCTTAACAGGCGGGTGCCGGCCTCTTCTGCTGTTGCTCCGAAGGCCACGACACCGTCTTCGTGCCCGCCCATGGAAAAAATGCCCTTGTCACTGACAGCCGTTTCCCTGAACAGGCGCTCTGCCTCCTGTGCCATGGCCGGTGTGCCGTATTCAACAGCCGGGTCTGTAAGCGGTAGCTGCAGGGTTTCGGCATGCTGCCAGATCACCGGTGAATGGACATGCAGGATCACCCGGATACCGGCATCCAGGGCATAGATCATGGCATGTGTCAGCGATTCCGATGAAGGCCTGACTGGCCCTTCGGCGACGACCCGGTTGCGGCGCGGATCATGTTGCGTGACGGTGCAGTAAGCGGATGCGTCCAGGGTTGCCAGGCCACCGGTCTGGGTGCCGCTGATGATGAAGGCACGTCGCCCCGGCTCGGCATCGAATGGTGCCAGCCGCTGGCTGACATTGCCGAAACCATAACCGCCGTAGCGTTGCGGGTCCTGTCCGATCAGCGCGAGTTGCCAGAGTATCCTCCGCCAGGCGTTGAGCTCGCGCAGTATTTTCGAGGGGATGAGTGTTGCGTTGCTGAAGTCCAGATCAAACTTGATGACACCCTCATCCGGCACTGCCCTTCCCCTTATTGCCCATTAATCGCGCGGCGTATACGTTCGACGCGTCGCCGGTTTACGCCGAAGTCGCTGTATCCCGAGCGCGAGGCCGAACGTACATGAATGAGCTGCTCTTCCGGGACCAGCAGGAATTCCACATCATCGACAAAGCCGAATATCCGGCTGCGTGCCTCGGCGTGCAGGTAATTCGCACCCTCTTCCACGATGCTTGTGCGCTTTTCTGACTGGATGGCTGACCTGAGTTGTTCCCAGGCCGTTTGCGCGCTGCCTGTAAAGGAAAAAGGTGCAACGGCATGTTGCCCGTCATCCGCCTGGCTGGAGATGCAGTTCGGTTTTTGCGGACAGGCGGCTAACTGCCTGGCATCTCCGGCCTGGATGGGACTGGTCATCAGGATCGTGACTATCAGGATGGCGGTGGTTGATCGGGCGGTGAACATGCGCGCATCACTATAACGAGCGCATGCCTGATATGTAAACAGGGTGCCGGCGTTGGATGACTGTTAATAGCGTCCCGCGGCGACCAGGCGTTGTTGCCAGTAGGGATTATCGAGACTGGCGTAGGACACGCGTTTCCCGCTCGAGGGGGCATGTATGAATTGTCCGCGACCGGCATAGATGCCGACGTGGGATACCCGGCGATAGCCATGTTTGAAAAACAGCAGGTCCCCGGGCTGAATGTGTGTCAGGGCGACGGGTGTGGCATGTCGGCGCTGTGCCGTCGTTGTACGGGGTACCGGCATGCCGGCCCGGTGATAGACGTAATACACCAGGCCACTGCAATCGAAGCCGCGCGGGCTGGAACCACCATAGTGATACGGAACGCCCAGCAGGCTGTTTGCCAGGCTAACGACCGGAGGATGGACCGGCGCCGTTTGTACATCGCCGGTGGATGATTTCTGCCGTGCTGGCGGGGTCGTGCTGCAGGCCGCCAGCATGGCGCAGAGGCCCAGGGCAAGCCCCAGCCGGCGTGTACCTTGAAACCCTCGTAGAACCCTGACCATGGCCCGTGTCTCCGTGGCTGATAACTACCCTGGGTATATCGGCGCCGGGCCTCATGGCTTTATCTATCATGAATTAATAATTAATAAAAACAATAAGATAAATAATATTTATTCAGTAATATCTGAAATTTGGAATGCCCCTCCCTACCCCGGCATGCGGCCCCCGGCGCCCCTCCAGGGCCCGGTCACTGGTTTGATCTGGATCAAATAATCATTTAATAGGCCGTATCACTCTCACCTTTGGGGCTAGGAGAAGCGACATTATTTTGTCTATACTTTTGGTTACCTTTGCCGGCTACTAACTGGCAGGCAGCGGTAATCAGGTAATCAACAATAACGGAGGTAAGGCGTAATGAAGAAAATTACGAAGCTTGTTGCTGCCATTATCGTGGCCGGCGCAGCCGCACTGGGCGCCAGCACGGCGAGTGCCTGGTGGGGCGGTAACGATTACTACGGTGGTCCCTGGGGCGGCGGCCCCTGGGGTTACGGTGGTTATCCCGGTTACGGCTATGGTGGTTATCCCGGTTACGGCTATGGTGGCTATCCCGGTTACGGTGGCTGGGGTGGTGGTTATCCCGGCTACGGTGGCTGGGGCGGGTATCCCGGCTACGGCTATGGCGGCTATCCTGCCTATGGCGGCTATGCAGCGCCAGCCGCACCGGCGACCAGCACGGCCAAGTAAACTGCATTCCTGCAGGGAAAAGGCGCGCCCTCGGGTGCGCCTTTTTTATATCCCCTCATCCTCGGTAACTGCTCCATGTGCCGCCTACAGGGCGTCCTGATAATTGACAAGGAAACCGTAGGAGCGCCTTGTTTATGCCCAGCGCTTAATCGGGTGCAGGCGCGATTCGATGCTTGTTATATCGCGCCGCGAGGCGCTCCTACGGGCAGGCTGCTATGACGATTGCGTAACAGGATAACCTGGCGCTTTGTCAGCAGGGGGAAGGAATTAAGTGGCAGGCTAATACGGTTTTGCGGCCGGGTAGTTGCGAAACGGCCCCTGGGCATCGAAGACCGGCGGCTGGATCTTGGGCCAGCCTTGACGTGCATCGGCGGCAGGCAGCTTGCCTGACTGATAGGCCAACTGGTCTTCCCCCAGCCGGGCCGACTCACCGGGCATCGACCAGACAATCTGTATCAGGACCTCATCCAGGATGGCAGCCGCCTGTTCGAACCGGCCATTGGCCGCATTGGCGAGTGCCAGCACCTCCAGGTGCGGCGGGATTCGTTGTTCCTTGACCAGTTGCTCTGCCAGACGCAGCGCCTCTTGCGGATCGTTTAACCGCGGGTCGCTGTTGGCTGCCAGCAGGCGAGCCAGCAGGCTGCGAAAGATCGGCTGCTCGGGAAAATACTGCATCGCGTCCTTGAGGGTCTTCAACAGCGTGCTGTCGGAGGCGCCGGCATTGAGCAGTGCGCCGAGATGTGGGATATAGGCCGCCGAGTAGCGCGCATCGACCTCAAGGGCCTGTTCATAGTGACTGGCCGCTTTGCCATAGTCGCCTGCGCGGAAATAATGATTGGCAAGGTAATAATGCGCCCCGGCATGCGCCGGTTCATGCGCCAGTACCTGCTGGTAATAGTCCAGCGCTCGAGCGGTGTCACCCCCCTCCTCTGCCAGTATCCCGAGCAGGAACAGCCCCAGTGTACTGTCCGGCTGCAGGGTGATGGCGCGCTCCAGGGTGCTTCGCGATTCGGTTACTTTCCCTGTCAGATAAAGGGCGCGTGCATAGCTGACCAGCGCGCTGGCATTGTCCGGTGCCTCTCTCAGGCCGAGTGCAAAGTGTTCCCGGGCCGCGTCATGATCATGCTGCTTGATGGCCTTCATGGCACGGGTGAAGTGGATGTGGGCGCCACTCTTCATGGCCTTGAGACTTTCGATCTGGGGATCCCTGATAGCGGGTAGACCGTCGCCGCGTAACGCCAGCTGTGTTCTGGCCTCGGTATTGCGCTGCACGGCACGCAGGGCCTGGGCCAGTACATAATGAATACGGGTCGCAGCGGGGTCCAGTTCGAGTGCGCGAGTGAAATGCGCAATGGCCGTTTCATAGTCGCGCTGCAACAGGGCAATCTGCCCCAGCCCATAGCGGGCGGCGGCCTCCAGCCCGGTCTCATTAATGACCTCATCATAAGCCGCGCGGGCACTGTCGAGCTCGTTCAGGTCGAGCAAGGCATCCGCAAGCCGCACGACCAGTGCCTTGTAGGCGGGTTTCAGTGTGCGCGCCTGCCGGTAGCGCTGCACGGCAAGCGGCATTCGCCCGGTCGACGCAGCATGATAGGCGGCGTAATAGGTCCAGCGGAAATTGTCGGGATCCAGGGCAATGGCATTCGCATAGCACTGTTCCGCTGAACGGTGCAATGCATAGACCTGATAGAGGGCGCCCAGTTCACCGTAGGCGGCGGCGAGCTCGCGCGCGGTGGCCTGTTCCTGGAAGGCAGCATTGACCTGTGCGCGGGCCTCCTCCAGACGCGCGCGGGTTTCTTCATCCAGGTTGTCTGTTTTTGGCAGTGGTATGGCCTGTAAACCCCGTGTGTTCCAGTCCGCAGGTGGGGCTGCAACGCTGTCATCTGCATCAAGCGGCGCCCATGCCAGCAGGCACAGGATCAGGAAAAAAGGTGTCAGGAACCATTTTTCATTCCTGCTATGGGCGTTATGTTGTGCAGCTGTTCTAAAAATGGTTCCTGACACCTTAGTGCACCCTTACGGTGATGACGCGGTCGGTCCCTTCGACCGGAATATCCTGAATCCGGCCATCCGGCCAGGTGATGGTTAGTTTGTCCACCTGCGCAGTGCGGCCCAGCCCGAAGGTCAGCGGCAATTCGACCTGGGAGAGGTAGCTGCGCGTGGGCATGACATGGCGGCGCTGGGTGATGCCGCCGGCGGTCAGTTCTACCCGGGCGCCGATCACGCCCGTGCCCGGGCCGTCCGCGAAGGCCACCCGCAACCAGTGGTTACCCAGCTGCTGGTCATTGCGGAACATCCGGGCGCGCCGGCCGCTCTGGGTAATCACGATATCCAGGTCGCCATCGTTGTCGATGTCGGCATAGGCGGCACCGCGACCGACCAGGGGTGTGGCCAGGTCCCCGGTTTCACTGACATGGATAAAGCGGTTGCGGCAGTCGTCGCCGCAGTTCCAGAACAACTGGGCGGGCTGGGCATAGCTCTGGCTGGGTTGCACGATGTTGATCTCGCTCTCCAGGTGGCCGTTTGCCTGGAACAGGTCGAGCCGGCCGTCGAGGTCGTAATCGAAAAAGAACAGCCCGAAGGTCAGCGCCAGGCGCGAGGCCGGGCCGAAGCCCTCGAGGATGGCCTCGTCGGCAAACGGGGCCTGGCCGTCGGCGGTAACGAACAGGGAACTCATTTCGTTGGCGAAGTTGCCGATGCCGATGCCCAGGTCGTCGGTGTTGCGGAAGTAGGCCGCATCGATACCCATGGCC
>CAMYJZ010000031.1 GCA_947258845.1 uncultured Ectothiorhodospiraceae bacterium
CAGCGGCCGCATCCTCGGCAATTGGGGCGTCTACCTCATGGACGCCGCCGCCATCCTGTTCCTGCTGCTGGCCGCCACCGGCGTCTGGCTGTGGGGCAAGCGCCGTGTCACTGCAAAGGAACACCAGCGCCGCAAGCAGGCACACGAAAAACACGTGAAACGTGAAACGTGAAACGTGAAACGTGAAACGTGAAACGTGAAACGTGAAACGTGAAACGTGAAAAATATACTGTGGGAGCGCCTTCAGGCGCGATCACATATTTTCAATGCGCCACGGAATCCACGGAAGAACACGGAAATATACTGACCCGTAAGATGAGCAAAGGCCGACAGGCCGTGCCCGTCATTGACCTGTAGCGTGATATATTCGTTGTAGGAGCGCCTCGTTTATGCCCGGCGCCTAATCGGGTGCAGGCGCGATCAACCATCATCAAATAGCCACGGAACCACACGGAATTACACGGAAATAAATAACCCGTAGGATGGGCAAAGGCCGACAGGCCGTGCCCGTCGAAATCCTCCATATCGGGCACGCTGCACTGCCCAACTTACCCATCCACGCGCCACCCGGAATAACAGCCTCGTACACACACCACAAATCCAACGGTGCGTAAAACACACCCTACGGTGGAAACATTTATCGCGCCCTCGGGGCGCTCCTACAACGCTATATTCAGGTCCCCGCCTTTTCCGTTTTGTTCGCAATTTATTCCTTTGCGCTTGCTTTGCGCCCTTTCGGTAACTGCTCCATGCGTTACTCTACCTCCTGCATCCCTGCAGTCGTGCGTCTTTGCGGTGAATATTTTTAGAACATCCAATGTCGGGCACGCTTCGCTTAGCCCAACCTACCTATCAAAACCCTGTAGGAGCGCCCCGCGGGCGCGATAAATCACTCACCGATCGCTCAAAATAATCCGATCATTCTCATCATCGATGGTCATCCTGAACCGCTGCAGGAAACTCATCCCCAGCAGCTTGCTGCCCCCGAGCCGGTAATCCTCCAGGAAGGTCACCTTCACGTCCTCCGCCACCGCCGTACCCACATCGACGGACGCCAGCGTACCGATCTTCGCCCGCACTCGGCCATTGGCTGTCTGGGTCCAGCCGTCGCGTAACTCGTCTGCATTGAAGCCCAATGGACTGATCATGGATCTCGGCAGCACCACCGTCGACGCCCCGGTATCCACCATCAGCGATACCGCGACCGGCGCCTGCCCCGGCCCCACCAGCACGGCATCGACCACCTGGTGCGCCCCCTGGCGCCGTGTCGGGATGATGTGTTCACCGGGCAGGCCGACGGTATTGACCGTGGAGATTCCCGCCTGTGGCAGCTGGCCCGCTTCCCCGACCGCGAGGATGATGACCTTGCCGATACCACCACGGTCATTGTCGACAACCACGTAGTTGTAACCACTCAACAGGCGTTTGATCTGGTGACGCAGCTCGCCGCCAAGCGGTTTGGCCGGTTCATCACCCAGCAGTCCGCGCCCCTGGATCTCGAATCCATGCCTGGCTGAGAGTTCATCGAGCTGCCCACGCAGGTCGGCCACCACGTTGCCGGAAACAAGCAGCATCCCCGTCAAAGTAGCCAACAATATCAACTTACGATAGAAACCTGTCATACGCTCTCTCTAATCAATGGAGTCTGACCCCATTGATTACGTCTCACGCTTCACTCTTTACTTCTCACTTTGCCTCCAGCTTTATCACCAGCTCAGACCCCTGCAGCGCCACGTCGTGATTCACCGACACCGGCTTGTAGCCTGCCGCGTTCACACTCAGCCGGTGGCTACCCGGCCCAAGCTGGGTGAAGCGGAAGTTTCCCTGCTCGTCGGCCGCCGTGGTGCGCCGCGAGGTGCTGCGCATCCCGCTCGCCTGGTGTGACCAGATCAGGTTGATGTTGGTCACCGCCACCGGGTAGCCATCCTCGTTCACCACCTGGCCACGAATTTCATCATAGCCCCAGTCCAGCATCACCGGGATATGCAGCGCGCCGCCGGGAGGCATCTGGATGCCCTCTATAGTGTAGTACGGCGTCGACTTGGTCCGCAGGCGCAGCTCACCGGCCGGCGCACCCTCGACTTCGAAATTCCCCGCCCCGTCGCCGAGCACCCGCTGGTTGTAATAGGAGGTCTCCTTCGTTTGCAGCACCAGGCTGAAATCGGGCACCGGGTTCCCGAACAGGTTGACCATCTGCCCGCTCAGGGTCCCGGTGTCCAGGGCCTCCAGCTCGATGGCCAGCGTCTTACCCTGGTGCGTGACCTTGATGTTGCGCTGGAAGTAGTCCTTGAAGCCGGCCGCGGCATTGATGGACAGCATGTAGTCCTCGCCGGGCTCCACGTTGTTAATCGTGAACTTGCCATCCGCATCGGTCGTCGCCCGATAGTTCTGGCGCACCTTGGCAGAAGACAGCCCGATGCGCTGGCCGCTGACCGGGGCGCCCCGTGGCCCCTTCACCGTGCCGCTGACCTGGGCCAGCACCGTATCCGACTCCGGCTCCATGACGATGTTCAGCTCGCGTACATTGTCGTCACCCAGTTCGGTGGTATCGAGCCGTGCATCCTGGTCCTGGTAGCCCTCGCGGCGGGCCCGCACAGTCAGCCCCTGGGCATTATCCAGCAGCTTGACCTCGAAGCTGTAACGGCCCTCCTTGTTCGTGCTGACCTCCTTGGTCGGATGGACCGCAGGCCGCAGCACCACCCGGGCCAGCGGCTCGCCCGCCGGGTCCGTCACCAGCCCGTGCACCCGCAGGTCCTGCTGGCCCGTGACGATGAGGTCCGCGAAATCCACCCCGGCACGTACCTGGATCAGCGCCCGGGCATAACTCGGGGTCGCGACCGTACTGACCTGGTACTCGCCATTGGCCAGGCCCTCAAAGGCATAGGCGCCGTCGTAACCACTGGTGGTGCTGCGTTCGCTCGCGCCCCTCGGGATGTGCTTGCGCCGCCCCTCCTCGAACAGGTAACTCGCTCGGGCCGTCACCCGGATCCCCGGCACGGGCGTGCCGGAGCGGTCCAGCACCCGCCCGGAAATGGCGAGGTCACCCTCCGGTAATACGGGTTCGGGGATAGCAGGCTCTTCCGGGACGGCCTGCGGATCACCGAGTTGCATGTCCAAATCAGGGGAGGATTCAGCCATCGGGCTCGCCGTTGCTTCAAGAGAAGACGATTCAACTCCCTCCGGGCCGGTTTCAGTCACGGCAGTTCGTGAAGCGGGACCCCGCGGTGTCTCAGGAGTTGGGGTAATAATTGCCTGTTTCGGCGCGGCAGGTCCGGGCGCGACGGCCTCACCCTGCACAACGATGACCGTGGCCTCCGGAGGGTAGGTGTATTTGAACCACAGGATGCCGGTATAGGCCGCCAGAAACACCAGCACTGCGGCCATAAGAAGCCGGTTCGAGCGTAACCAATGGCGCAAGGAGTTTATTGCCGCCTCGCCTCTGTTTGGAGGTTCTATGTCCTGTCGCGTTTTCATCTTTGCAATATTACCCCCTCTCCCTCCGGGACGACTGCATGGATGCAGGAGGTAGAGCAACGCAGGGATGCAGTTGCCGAGAGGCCGGGGAGAGGGGAGTTCAATAAGGCTGCCACGTATCCGATCAGATACAGCATAACCCAAACCTACCGTGGCTTATAAAACATAATGTTAACGACCAGACCTCAGATCATCATAATGACCGTACCCAGGGAGATTGCGCCGCGATGGGCGTATAATTCCTCTCCCCTGAGATCAATAAGTAGCTCCACCGATATGACAAACGAAGAACGCATCAAGGTCTGGGACATCGCGATCCGTATCTTCCACTGGTCGCTGGTGGTGCTGTACGTGGTCTCTTATTTGACCGGCGAGGATGAGAGTGACCTGCACAATTACGCGGGCTACGGCGTTCTGGCGCTGATCGTATTCCGGATCGCCTGGGGCGTGATCGGGACCCGCCACGCCCGTTTCAGCGATTTCATCTACGGCCCCGGCAAGACGCTGGCCTACGCGAAATCCATGTTCAGCCGGGAACCGATCCATTACCTCGGCCACAATCCCCTGGGCGGGTGGATGGCGGCAGCCCTGCTGGTCACCCTGTTCATCACCTGCTGGACCGGCATGGAATACATCGGCTCCAAGGGCGAAGGCCCGCTGGCCGCCGACACCGGCATGGTCATCAGCGTTGCGCTAGCGAACGATGGCGAGGATGAAGACGAAGAGCACGAGGAAGGCGACGAGTTCTGGGAAGAGGTCCACGAGGTGTTCGCCAACCTGACGCTGTTCCTGGTGATCCTGCACATCGCCGGGGTGCTTGCCGCCAGCCTGGTGCATCGGGAGAACCTGGCGAAGTCCATGGTGAACGGTTACAAGCGGCCAGGGCCTGACGGGTAAATCTAGTGATATGACGGGCACGGCCTGCCGGCCTTTGCCATCCTACAATTCTCTCCGTGTGATTCTGTGGCGAAATACCGGTGCGTAAAACGCACGCTACACGGCTCTTCGCGCCTGCACCCGATTAAGCGCCGGGCATAAACGAGGCGCTCCTACAGCTACATTTCGTGGCTAATGATTGCCAGGCAATAAACCCACCGACCTATTTATCTATTTTGGTGAACTTGGAGCCCTCGAGGGTGAGGTTGTACATCAGGCCCTTGTTGCTGAACACGAAACCGGCGATGGGGTCCTTGATGTCCACGGTGTTGATGTCCTCGCCGACGCCCCACTTGATCACCGCGACCGAGCCGTCCACGCCGGCCTTCCAGCCGTCGCTCTTCCTGAAGTCCTCCAGCGCCTTGCTGTCCAGGAACACCAGCACGACCGACTTGGATTGCGCGCCCAGCTGGAATCCGATCGAGGCCGCGACGGTATTGTAGTACTGCACGGTCTTGCCGCCGATGCGCAGCGCGCCTTCACCATACTCCCCGCCGATGCCTATGCCGGCCTTGATGACGCTGGGAAACACCAGCACCGCCTTGGCGTTCTTGAGAAACAGCGATCCGCCGGTGATTTCCGTCTTGAATCGCTCCATGGTGGCGTCGATGCCGATGTTGATCTCCTGGGCGGAGGCGGCCGCGGCATTGCCGCTGATGGCGAGGCCTGCGCATAGCCACAGGGTCATGGCGAACAGGGCACGGGCGCGTAAAAGTTTCCTGGGTAAATTCATGTTGCTGCTCCTGTGAGGTTTCTGTTGGTACAAAAAAGGCAAACAATCGCGCCTGCGAGGCGCTCCCAGAATCATTTCATTCCGTGTTCTTCCGTGTGGTTCCGTGGCTAACAAATGTCCATTAACAAACAGGAAAGGTATCGACGGGCACGGCCTGCCGGCCTTTGCCCATCCTACGGATCTTATAAGCATTCTTATCCTTCCGTGGTTTCCGTGGATTCCGTGGCTATTCTTTCGCGCCCGCAAGGCGCTCTACACTTTACTTCTTACTTTTCACACTTCACGTTTCACGTTTCACGTTTCACGTTTCACGTTTCACGTCTATTATACGTTTTTATCTTTCCGTGGTTTCCGTGGTTTCCGTGGCTATATCTTTGCGTTCTTTGCGTCTTTGCGGTGAAACGTTTTATCGCGCCTGCAAGGCGCTCCTACACTTTACTTCTTATTTTTCACGTTTCACGCTTCACGTTTCTTCACGCATCCTTGTGGCAACCGAACAGTTCGCGTTCGCGGATCATGCGGCCGACCTCGTCGGGGACCATGGTCTCCCAGCCCGGATCCCCGCAGCGGATCTTTTCCAGGATGTCGCTGGACAAATAACCCAGGTAGTCCTGGTTGATGTCGGTCAGCGACTTGATCAGCCCGTTCTCGAGCAGGTATTCATACAAGTGACGCAGGTGGGGCGCCACCTCGAGGTCTTCGACCGTCACCAGATTACCCGTATCGGGATCCCTCCAGGGACAGACATAGAAGCGCAGGTTGTTCTTGAACAGCCGCCCGAATGCCTCGAGGATGCCGCCGGCGAGATCGGTGTAATAACGCTCGTCGAGAATCTCCTTCAGGGTGGGCACGCCCATCGCGACGCCCACGGGCTTGTCGGTGTAGCGGTGCAGGTAACCGGCCAGCCGGTAGAAGGCGCCGTAGTTCGAGATCAGCACGTTCTTGCCCAGCATGCAGAGGATGTCCGCGCGCTGCAGGAAATCCTCGATCTGGATGTCGGTCCCGTCGGACAGGTTGTGCAGGGTCATTTCACTGAGCACCAGCGCACACTCGTCGCAGGCCTCGGGTTCCTTGACGAAGGCGGCATGCGCGCTGTCCAGCAGATTCATGGTCAGCTTGGTCGGCGGCTTGAAGCGGCTGCGCTCGATCAGGACCGCCTTCTTGTAGAGCATGTCACCCGGCTGCACCACCTTGCCGTCGGCCGTGAACATGGCCGCGTTGCAGGCGCCCTGCTGCACCAGCAGCAGCGCCATCAGGCGATTGTCCACATCGGCGAAGGCCGGGCCGCTGAAATCGAGCAGGTCGATTTCGAGGTTGTCCATGCTCAGGTTATCCAGCAGGGCCTCGAGCAGTTCACGCGGGTCGCGGTACAGGTGGGTAGCGCCGTAGATCAGGTTCACGCCCAGCACCCCGAGCGTATCCTGGTCCTGCGTACTGTCCTTGCCGTGCAGGTACACGTGCAGCACGATCTGCGAGGGCGTCTCGCGCGGCTGCGTCTGGAAGCGGATACCCAGCCAGCCGTGCCCTTCCTCGGCGTGACTGTAACTGTGGATGGTCACGGTATTGGCGAAAGAAAAGAACGTGGTCACGGCGCCGCGCGTCTCGTCCAGGCGATCGATCAGCAGCTCGTATTCGTAATTAAGCATCGCCTCCAGGCGGTCGCGGCTGACATAGCGCTTGCAGGGCCCGTAGATGGAGTCGCTGAACTTCATGTCGTAGGCGGACATCGCCTTGGCGATGGTGCCCGCGGCACCGCCCACCTTGAAAAACCAGCGCGCCGTTTCCTGGCCCCCGCCGATCTCGGCAAGGGTGCCGTACTTGGTGGTGTCCCGGTTGACCATCAGGGCCTTCTCGTGGGCATCCGGCAACTTATTTACCATGGAGTCTTCCTCCAGAAATAAAGAAAAAAAGGGGACTGTCCCCTTTTATGCTTCACAGGACGATCAATTACCAGCACGCACCAGGCCGCCCAGGCCACCCTGCTCGAGCACGCCGTTGTAGAGGTCCCGGATGGCACGCGGGTCCTCCATCTCCAGTGCCTGTGCCAGCAGGTCGCGCGCCTCGGTTTGGGTGAAGCTGCGGATCACCCACTTGATCCGCGGCAGGCTGCTGGCGGACATGCTCAGGCTGTCGACACCCAGCCCCAGCAGCGCCAGCACCGCGGCGGGATCACCCGCCATTTCCCCGCACACGCTCACCGGCTTGCCAAGGCGGTGGGCATCGTCCACGACCTGCCTGATGGCCTGCAACACCGACGGATGCAGCGACTGGTAGAGGTTCGCAACCCGGGTATTGTTGCGGTCCACGGCCAGCAGGTACTGGGTCAGGTCGTTGGTGCCGATGGAGAAATAGTCCACCCGCCTCGCCAGCGCCTTGATCTGGTAGACCGCCGAGGGCACCTCGATCATCATGCCGACGGGGGGGCGGTGCACGTCCTCCCCGTTCTCGACCAGCTCGAGCATGGCCTTGGAGATAAAGGTCATGGCCATATCCAGCTCGCTCACCGTCGAGATCATGGGCAGCAGGATGGTCAGATTGTCCAGCCCGATGCTGGCGCGCAGCATGGCGCGCAGCTGGGTCAGAAAGATCTCCGGGTGGTCCAGCGAGATGCGGATGCCGCGCCAGCCGAGGAAGGGGTTGTCCTCCTTGACCGGAAAATAGGACAGCATCTTGTCACCCCCGACATCGAGGGTGCGCAGGGTAACCGGACGCGGCGCATAGGCCTCCAGGGTCTTGCGGTAGAGTCGCAGCTGCTCGTTTTCTCCCGGAAACTGTTCCCGCATGAGGAACGGGATTTCGGTACGGTACAACCCGACACCGTCACCCTGGCTGTACACCGGTGCGTTGATGTCCGAAAGCACCAACCCGGTATTGAGGTAAAGCGGCATCGATACGCCGTCCGGCGTCTGCGACGGCTGCCCGGCGATCTTCTTCAGGCCCTCGGTGAGTGCGGACTCCTCCGCCTGCAGGCGGACGAATTCCTTGCGCACCAGCATGGACGGGTTGACATACACATCGCCACGGTAGCCATCCGCGATCAGGGTCTGGCCTTCCATGCGGTTCACCGGCAGGTCCTCGACACCCATAACCGCCGCCACGCCCATGGACTGGGCCAGGATGGCCACGTGCGAGGAACTCGAACCGCTGGCTGAAACGATCCCGACCAGCATCCCTGGCGGGATCTCGGCGAGCTGGCCGATGCTGATGTCCTCGCCCACCAGTACCGTACGGGTATAGGCCGTACGGCTGGCCGGCCGGTCGGACTGTATATGGGTGAGTATCCGGCGCCCCAGGTCACGGATATCGCTGGCCCGTTCGCGCAAATAGGCGTCTTCCATGCCCTCGAAGACCTGCACGTGTTCCGCGATGGTCGCGCGCAGGGCGCCCGGTGCCCAGTTGCCGGCCTGTATTCGTTCCACGGTCTCGCCCACGATGCTGTCACTGCCGAGCATCATCACCAGGGCATCGAACAGGGCCAGCTCCTCGGGGGGCAGGCTGGCGGACATGCGGTTGGCATAGTCGCGCAAGTCGTCCTGCACAGCGACAACGGCCTCGTGAAAGGTCTGGACCTCGGTATCGATATCCACCGCCTTGCGGTCCGGGACGGCATCCAGGTTGGCCGGCGGGTACACCACCATGGCCTGGCCGATCGCCACGCCGGGTGCACCCGGCAACCCCTTGAGCGTGATCGACACCTCGTCGGTGGCCTCCAGCAGGTGGGCGATCTCGCCGCTGGCCCCGGCATGGGTGATGGCGCCGGCCAGCTGCGCCGCCAGCGTGACCAGGAAGGCCTCTTCCTCGTCATCGAACTTGCGTGATACGCGCTGCCGAACCACCAGCACACCGAGCACCTTGCCGTGCTGAATAATGGGTACGCCGAGAAAACCATGGTAGGGCTGCTCACCGGTCTCGACAATGAACCGGTAATTGGGATGGCTGGGGGCGTCGTCCAGGTTCAGGGGCTCCTCGCGCTCGGCCACCCTGCCGACCAGGCCCTCCCCCGGGTTGAGGCGCACCTTGCCGATGGCATCCTTGCGAAAGCCCTGCGTGGCCATCAGCACATGCTGTTGGTTTTCGGGATCGGTCAGGTAGACCGAGGCCACGTCCACGCCCACGTTCACACGCACGCGCTCGACAATGATATCCAGCGCCTGCTGGAGATCCCGGGCCGCATTGACCTCCTGGATGATGCGTCGAAGGATATCGAGCATGTACGCCTTTCCGCCTGTCAGTGGGTGGGCCGCGAGTTACACCGCCCCGGGTAGTACCCCGGGCCCGGGTGCCGTTTTGTGTGCGGTTGAAAACCTGCTGTTAACGGGAGGCGTTGGGTACCCCGTCGGGAAACAGCAGCGGTGCCAGTTCGTTCAGTGCCTTTTTATAGACACTGCGTTTGAAGGCGACCACCTCGTCCAGCGGCCGCCAGTAATCGACCCAGCGCCAGTGGTCGAATTCGGGCTGCTCGGCGCGATCCAGATGGACCTCGGCATCGTCACACAGCAGGCGCAACATGAACCAGACCTGCTTCTGGCCGATACACACCGGCCGGCTGCTGCGCCTGATGAAGCGGCGCGGCAGGCGGTAGCGCAGCCAGCCGCGGGTCGCACCCAGCAATTCGACATGATCGGGAAGCAGGCCGACCTCCTCGGCCAGTTCACGGTACATGGCCTCGGCCGGGGTCTCGTCACTGTGTATACCGCCCTGCGGGAACTGCCAGGCATCCTGACCGACACGGCGTGCCCATAGCAGCCGGCCCTGGCAGTTGGACAGGATGATGCCGACATTCGGCCTAAATCCATCCGGGTCAATCACTTACGGAACCTTCAATGCGTAATCTCGATTAACGGTCATTCTCCCATAGGCAGGCAGGCGGAGCAAATGACCCCGGCCGATCAGCAAGGTGACGGTTTTACCTTTGCAGCCCCACCCACTATGCTTGGCGGCGTTTTTCATACGGAACCGGCTGGCTGTGAGCATCGCACTCTTTGACCTCGACAACACCCTGATCGGCGGAGACAGCGACTACCTGTGGGGCTGTTTTCTGGCCGAGCGCGGCATCGTGGACGGCGACTATTACCAGCAGGAGAACCAGCGCTTCTATGACCAGTACAAGGCAGGCGAGCTGGACATCCACGAGTTTCTGCGCTTTCAGCTCAAGCCCCTGGCCGAACATGACATGGACTCCCTCCAGCAATGGCGGGATGCGTACATCGAGGAAAAGATCAGGCCGATCCTGCTGCCGAAGGCACAGACGCTGATCGATTCGCACCAGGCCCGGGGCGATACCCTGGTCATAATCACCGCCACCAACAGCTTCATTACCGCACCCATTGCCGGGCTCTACGGCATCGAACACCTGCTGGCCACCGAACCCGAGGTCAGCGCGGGCCGCTATACGGGGAGTGTCAGCGACGTGCCCTGCTTCCAGCAAGGCAAGGTGGAAAAACTGGCCGGCTGGCTCGCGGCGCATGACCAGAGCCTCGACACCAGCTGGTTCTACAGCGATTCCCACAACGACCTGCCGTTGCTGAACCGGGTCACCCACCCGATTGCCGTCGACCCCGACGAGATTCTCCGCCAGCATGCCGCAGATCACGGCTGGCCGGTGATGAGCCTGCGGGACTGAAAACAAGGGGACATTCTCATTGCTGCCCCGCTTAATCCCTTCTCCTTTATGCCCGTCTTTTGGGTGCTCCGGCAGGTATCGAAAAAGTCCTCTCTCCCTCCAGGAAAGGCTAGGGTAAGGTGTGTGAAAGGTAGTTTCTTAACGGCATGATTTATCAACCCTCTCCCTCACCCTCTCCCTCACCCTCTCCCACTCATGGGAGAGGGGATTATTTTCTTAATGGCATAGACATCATTCATGTCTTTTCTGAAGACCGGTTCGATGCGTCCGCTGCTGCTGTTTAGCGGTCTACTGGCACTGGCGCTGGCCGGGTTTGCCTGGAGCCTCGCAAGCGGCAGTCTCGATGTCGGCTGGCGCGGGCTCATGGACGCCCTGTTCACCGACGACGCCGGGCTGCACGCCCGGGTGATACTCGAATTGCGCTGGCCCCGCGCGGCCGCGGCCTTTGTTACCGGCGCCCTGCTCGCACTGGCCGGGGCATTGATGCAGGTGCTGTTGCGCAACCCGCTGGCCGACCCCTACGTCCTCGGCATCTCCGGCGGTGCGGCCACCGGGGCGCTGCTGACCCTGTTGCTCGGGCTCGGCGGCCTGTGGCTGCACGGGGCCGCCTTCAGCGGCGCCCTGCTGTCGATGCTGATCGTGTTCGGCCTGGCGCACGGCCGCGGCAGCTGGACCATCAACCGCCTGCTGCTGACCGGCATCGTCATCGCCGCCGGCTGGGGCGCGGTCATCGGTTTCCTGCTGGCGATAAGCCCGGAGCAGAACCTGCGCGGCATGCTGTTCTGGCTGATGGGCGACCTGGCCTACTCCGGCACGCCGCTGGCCGGCCTCGTTGTCCTGCTGGCCGGGTTGCTGATCGCGCTGGCCATGGGCCGTATGCTCAACATCCTCGCGCACGGCGAGTTGGCCGCGGCGACCCTCGGCGTGCCGGTCGCGGCCGTGCGCCGCCTGATCTATGTACTGGCCTCCCTGCTCACCGCCGCCGCGGTGACCATGGCCGGCAGCATCGGTTTCGTCGGCCTGGTGGTCCCGCACATGCTGCGCCTTGTGGGGGTGCGCGATCACCGCCTGCTGCTGCCGGCGGCGGCCCTGCTGGGCGGCAGCCTGCTGCTGATCGCCGACACCCTGGCGCGCACCCTGCTGGCACCGCGCCAGTTACCGGTGGGCATCCTGACGGCACTGGTGGGCGTGCCGGTGTTCCTGCTGCTACTGTACCGCAGCCGCGAACTCCACGGCCGGGCGGGCTAACGGCGATGGCGCTGCTGGAAATATCGGGACTCGACGTCCACATCGGCAGCGCTGACGTCTGCCAGCGGCTGGAACTGCAGGTCAACGCCGGCGAACGCTGGGCCATCCTCGGCCGCAACGGCGCCGGCAAGACCACCCTGCTGCACACCCTGGCGGGCCTGCGGCGTCCCGACAGCGGCACGCTGCGACTGGATGGCGCGGCGCTGGACGCCCTGCCCCGGCGCCGCATCGCCCAACAGGTCGGTGTCCTGCTGCAGGACCACCTGGATGCCTTTCCCGCCAGCGTCATGGAGACCGTGCTGATCGGGCGCCACCCCTACCTGGGGGCGCTGCAGTGGGAGGGTCCGGATGACTACGCGCGGGCCCGCGCCGCCCTGCACGCCGTCGGACTGGACGGGCTGGAGGATCGCAACGTGGCCACGCTCTCCGGGGGCGAACGCCGGCGCCTGGGCATCGCCACCCTGCTGACCCAGGACCCGGCCCTGTGGCTGCTCGACGAACCCACCAACCACCTGGACGTCCACCAGCAGATCCGCATCCTGGACCTGTTGCAGGCCCGATCGCAGGCACAACACAAGACGCTGCTGCTGGTGATGCACGACCTCAACCTGGCCCTGCGCTATTGCGACCGCTTCCTGTTGCTGTTCGGGGAGGGCAAAACCGCCCAGGGCAGCGCGGAGGAGGTGCTGACCCGGGCGACCCTGGAACGCCTGTACGGGCACCCGATGCACACCCTGGACGGGCCGCGGGGCCCGGTCTGGCTGCCGGGATAAGCGCCGCTACCCACTGCCCGCCTTGACACCCCTGCGGGCGGGACTTAAAGTCGTCCGCGCTTACAGGTGTCCCGCGGACAGTCGTCCCCGGGATGAAACGGGAAGCCGGTGCGTCACCCCATGACAATTCCGGCGCTGCCCCCGCAACGGTAAGCGAGACAAGGTGGGCCAGCATGCCACTGCGCACAGCGCGGGAAGGCGGTCCACCGGGATGATTCCTCTCGCGAGCCCGGAGACCGGCCTGGAGCCTGACTTGAACGTATCGCGGCGGGCGATGCAGACAGGATGCCCTCCGCCTCTCTGTCTTTCCCCCCGGTACCGCTACAGCGCGGGTGTGCGCAGGGGAGAACTGATGGAACCGGGTCGACGCCCAATCATGGGTCTGCTGCTCTTCAGCTGCCTGTTTACCGGCCTGGTGCCGGAGGCCGCGAACGCACAGACCCCTGTCGTCGTCACCGCCACCCGCATGGCGCAGACCGCCGATGAAACCCTCGCCTCCGTCACCGTCATCAGCCGCGACCAGATCCAACGCAGCCAGGCGGGCAGCCTGACCGAATTGTTGCGCGGCGTGACCGGCATCGACATCGTCACCCAGGGGGGCGCGGGTCAGCTGAGCTCGATGTTCATGCGCGGCACCAATCCCGGCCATGTCGCCCTGCTGGTCGACGGCCTCCGCATGGGTTCGGTGACCGCGGGCAGGGTGTCCTGGGAATTCATCCCGCTGCACCAGGTCGAGCGCATCGAGATCGTGCGCGGCCCCAACTCGGCCCTGTACGGCTCCGAGGCGATCGGCGGTGTCATCCAGATCTTCACCCGGCGTGGCAGGGGCCCGCTGCAGTGGAGTGCAACGGCCGGCGGCGGGCGTTACAACAGCCGCGAGGCGACGCTGGACCTCAGCGGCTCCGCCGCCGACAACTGGTTTTCCGGCCGGTTCTCCAGGCTGGAGACCGATGGTTTCGATGCCCGCGATCCCACTGTCGAGTTCAGCACCCCGATCGATGATCCGGACGACGACGGTCACGCCAACACCGCCCTGAGCCTGAGGGCCGGGCACCGTTTCGCCGGCGGCAGCGAACTGGAATTCCACGGTCTGCACGCACAAGGCAACGTCGAGTTCGACAGCAGTGCCCCCTACCCCGATGAAGACGATTTCGTCGAGCAGGTGCTGGGGGTGTCGCTGCGCACACCGCTCACGGCATTCCTGGACCTCACCGCCACGGCGGGCCGCAGCCTGGACGAACGCGAGAGCTTCCGCTCCGGGGTGCCGGACTCGACGATACACTTCGATTCGGAACGTCGCAGCTTCTCCCTGCAGGGGGACTATGCGCCCTCTGATGAGGACATCGTCACCCTTGGCCTTGACTATCATGACGACCGGGTTGACAGCAGCACGCCCTACAACGAAACCGCGCGTTACACCCAGGCCGTGTTTGCCCAGTACCGCGGCGAGCGCGGCGGGTACACCCTGCTGGCGCGCATCCGGCCGCTGGATGACGAACAGTTCGGCAACCACACGACCGGCAACCTGGCCTGGGGATACCAGTTACACCCGACCACCCGCCTGGTGGCCTCCTGGGGCACGGCCTACCGGGCACCCACCTTCAACGACCTGTACTTCCCGGACTTCATGGGCTTCCCCACCAGCAACCCGGACCTCAACCCCGAAGAATCGGAGACCCTCGAGTTCGGCGCCGAGGGCCGTGCCGGCGGACTCGACTGGGACCTGCGCATCTTCCGCACGCGCATCGATGACCTGATCGTATTCGACCTGGCCAGCTTCCTGCCGGCCAATGTGGATCAGGCCACCATCGAAGGACTGGAGGCCGCGCTGTCCGGTGACCTGTATGGCTGGACAACCAGCGCATCGGCAACCTTCCTCAACCCGACCGATGACAACACCGGCAATATCCTGCCGCGGCGCACCAAGCGCAGCCTCAAGCTGGATATCGACCGCCGCTTCGGAAAGGCCGGCATCGGCGCCTCATTCATTGCCCAGAGTGCCCGCTTTGACGACCGGGACAATACGATCACGCTGGGTGGCTACGGCCTGCTCGATCTGCGCGCCGCCTGGCAGCTGGACCGCAACTGGCAACTGCAGGGCCGTCTGGAAAACGCGCTCGACAAGGACTACCAGACGGTCGATACCTATAACACCGCAGGGCGCAGCCTGTTCGTGGCCCTGCGCTACCGCGCGGATGCACAGGCGCACTGACATGCTGCGTTTTATCGTCCTCTCGCTGGCACTGCACGGCCTGGCCGTCGGGGTCTGGTATCACCGGGAAACAGGTCCCGAGGAAATCAGTGGCAGCAGAACCCTCGCGCTGGTCTTGCTACCGCCCGCTACGACTGCCACGGGCAGCCGCGTGAAACAGGCCGAACACCCCGCGCCGGACACGGCGCCTGCTGCACGCCTGGCCAGCCCGCCGGAACAGCACCGGAGCGTGCCGGTACCTGCCGAGCCCCCACCTCAACTGCATGCACCTACCCGCCGCACGGCAGCGACCGCACCCGCGGCAAGCGTGGAAACCCCTGATACAGCGGCCCGCGAACTGGCCAGCGCCGCACCCGCAACAACAACTCCGGCAGCCGATGACAGTCTGGCAAGGCAGGCCGTACAAACCGCTGTTTCCAGTGCGCTCAAGGCAAATTTCCGCTACCCGAGGATTGCCCGTCGCAATGGCTGGGAAGGGACGGTCATGCTCGCCCTGCGGGTGCTGCCGGACGGGCAGCTGACTGACATACTGGTCTCCAGCAGCTCCGGGCACGCGGTGCTTGACCGCGCTGCGCTGCACACCTTGCTGACCGCAAGTGTGCCCCAGGCAACACAGTGGCTGAGTGACCAGGCCATTGACCTGGTACTCCCGGTTGAATACCGTTTACTGGACAGCTGATATGGGCAAACGACTCACGAAGATCTACACCCGCACCGGGGATGACGGCACCACCGGCCTGGGCGACGGCGGGCGGGTCGACAAGGATGACCCGCGCATCGAGGCCATCGGCGCGGTGGACGAACTCAACAGCGCCATCGGTCTGTTGCTCAGCGACGAGGTTCTCGAAACCATCCGGTCGACTCTGACATCGGTCCAGCACCGCCTGTTCGACATCGGCGGTGAATTGAGCATGCCCGGCACAAACATCCTCGACCCCGGACGTGTCGAGGCCCTGGAGGAAGCCCTCGATGCACTCAACAGCGAGCTGCCGGCCCTGAAGGAATTCATCCTCCCGGGCGGGAGCAGGGCCGCGGCCAGCTGCCACCTGGCGCGGGCCATCTGCCGCCGCGCCGAGCGCCGCGTCTACCAGCTGGCCAGGACCGCCGAGGTCAACCCGGCCACGCTCAAATACCTGAACCGCCTGTCCGACCTGCTGTTCGTGATGGCACGCAGCCTCAACAAGCAGGCAGGCCACCCGGACGTGTTCTGGCAGCATGAAAGGTGAAACGCAGATCTGGCCACGGAATCCACGGAAAACACGGAAAAATAAATAATTAGGCTCGCCCCCAAATCGAGTGGGTAGATTGCCGTTGTAGGGCCGAATTCATTCGGCCAACAACCTTGCCATCAGAAGGAATGCTCGTCTGAATTGATGTGTTACCCACTCAATCAGGGTAAACACTATTTTGGTTTTTCCTCTGCGTCCTCTGCGTCTCCGCGGTAAGATTTAATATAGTTGACGGGAACAACCACCCACTATTTCTAATAGCGGATCAGGAGCGGCTGGTAGGCATAGACGGCGTTCAGATGATGCAACACGGCATGCTGCCCCTCCTCTCTCCAGATACCGGTCACGTCGTCATGGACCTTTTTGTATTTGGCCTCAAGACCACCGATGCCGCTCTCATCAGCAGCCAGCACTGACACCAGGTCCAGCCACATCCGGCTGGCGCCCATAATCAGTGCCGGCCAGGTCTTCTGCACGGAAACCGGCCAGTTTTTATCGCTGGTATCCTCGATGTTCGGTCGTTTTATCGTGGCAACGTCATCAAGCGATAGTCGGGTCACGCGCCCGCTATCCAGCAGGGACTTCACCACTGTGTGATTTTCAATGGCATTGTAAATGCGTTGTGCGCCCTGCGGTGTACTGTAGAAAATGAAACTGAAGACATGCCCGTAAGCGTCGCGGCTTGCACGCCGGTGCACCCGCCAGATCAACACATCCTGGTAATACTCGTCAAAGATCGGCGCAATGACTTCACCACCAATCAGGGTGCCTATATGCCAGCGGGTGTCCTCACCTTCAGGCCGGTCTATATGGAAGCGTGCGTACCACCACCCCTCTCCTTCAGGCAAAACGCCTGACTGCATCTGATCTTGCGCCCGGGTTTCGCTGCTATCCACGACCGGTGACAGTGAGGCACAGCCCCAGAGACTGAAGGCGAGCATGACAGTTACAAACAGTTTATAGAACAATTTAACACTCCTTGGACTTTGGCAGCAGGAGCGCCCTGCGGGCGCGATCGTATATGATAACGAGGCGTATCTACATTTCTTTTTTCACGTTTGAATCTTTATCTTTCCGTGTCCTTCCGTGGATTCCGCGGCTATTCTTTCGCGCCTGTACCCGATTAAACGCAGGCATAAACGAGGCGCTCCTACATCTCACCTTTCACTTTTCACTCTTTACTCCTTACTTTCTCGAGCAATTGACATAACTGCTCCGCACCGTCCAGTACGCGCGGTGAATGACGCACCATCAGGTCGCGCGGAATGGTGAACAAATGTCCGTCCTTCACGGCCGTCAGTTCCAGCCAGGGTGTCCACATCGCGTGCAGCTCGGACAGCTCCTCCCTGCCGCCGCCGGCGATGATCACCTGCGGATCGGCGACCAGCACCGCCTCGATACCGATCTGTGGCGCCAGTCCCGGCAGTGCCTCGAAGACGTTGTGGCCACCGCACAGGCGGATGACATCGCTGATCAGGTGTTCGCCGTTGACCGTCATCAGTGGCTGCTGCCAGATCGAATAGAATACCCTGACCGGTTCCCGTTTTGCGTAGCGCCTGACCAGCCCGGCATGGCGTTGCCTGAAGGCCCCGGCCTGTTCCCGCGCCTGCTCAGGGCTGCCGGCCAGCAGGCCAAACCGTTCCATGTTGGTCATCACATCCTCCAGTCGGCTCGGCTCGGAGACAAACACCCTCAGACCCAGCTGGCGCAAGCGGCTGACCTGGTGGGCCGGATTGCCGCTTTGCCAGGCAATCACCAGGTCCGGCCGCAGCCCGAGGATGGCCTCCAGGTCCAGCCCGTTGCCGCCACTGATGCGCGGCAGATCGAGCGCCGCCGCGGGATAGTCGCTGTGTTCCGACACCCCGACCACGGCAGCGCCGGCACCTGCGGCGAACAGCAACTCGGTGATGTGTGGTGCCAGGCTGACGATGCGCTGCACGGGCCGCTCCAGCACCAGTTGGTTGCCGGCATCATCCGTCACCCGGATCTCCGGCCATGCCGGTGTCAGCGGCAAGGCCCACAGCAGCAGCAGGCCGAGTCGCCGGGAAAGGACTGGTATTGATGTCGCCATGCGCAGGATTCAGGTCTCAGGATGCACCGGACCGACAACCGGTTGCGTTATACTCTCGCGTCCATCGAGCAGATACAAGACGGAAACACGCACATGAAATCGCCCGTAGTACTGATAGGCGCCGGTGAAATGGGCGGGGTGTTTGCCCGCGGCCTGCTGCGCGCCGGTTACCCCGTCTACCCCGTCACCCGCGAGGATGATATCGCCGCCGCGGCACAGGAACTGCCGGCACCGGAGCTGGTACTGGTTGCGGTTGCCGAGAAGGACCTGCACCCGGTACTGGAACAGATTCCCCCGGCCTGGCAGGCGCGCCTGGGGCTGCTGCAGAACGAACTGCTGCCGCGCGACTGGGAACAGTACGGCTTCATCAACCCGACCGTGATCTCGGTGTGGTTCGAGAAAAAACCCGGCCAGGATGCCAAGGTCCTGATTCCCTCGCCGGCCTTCGGACCGCAGGCCGGGCTGCTGGTGGAGGCGCTTGGCGCCATCAACATCCCGGCCCGGGTGGTGGACAGCGCCGCCGACATGCTGAATGAGCTCGTCATCAAGAACGTCTACATCGTCACCACCAACTGCGCCGGCCTGGTCACCGGCGGCACGGTGAACGAGTTGTGGACGAAGCACCGCAAGCTGGCGGAGGCCGTGGCCCTTGAAGTCATCCAGATCCAGGAGGCCCTCACCGGCCAGTCATTGCCTCCCGCCGAACTGATCCAGGGCATGCTGACCGCCTTTGAGGGCGATCCCGATCACGGCTGCATGGGGAGGAGCGCACCGGCCCGCCTGCAACGTGCCCTGGAACAGGCCGATGCCGCCGGACTGGCAGTGCCCCACTTGCGGGAGATCGCCGCCCGACACGCGCAGTGAGAAAAAGGGGACATTCCACTTTTTTCTTCAATCCTTGCCGTGGAAGATCAGGTTGAATCGCCGCTCGCGGTCGGTGCGGATGCGGCTGACACCGGCATTGGCCACGTGGATACGGTACATGCTGGCCAGCGGGACATCGAGGGCATGTGCCATGATGGCGCGGATGACCCCGGCATGCGCCACCACCAGCACCGACTGCCCGGCAAAGCGCTCCACCAGCTCGACAAACCCGGACTGCACCCGCTCACCGAAGGCCTCCAGCGGCTCGGCGCCTGCCGGGCGGTTGTTGACCGGGTCCTGGTAGAAGCGCGCGACCTGGCCGGGCGTGATTTGCTCCAGTTCGGCGCGGGTCCTGCCCTCCCATTCACCGAAACCGACCTCCCGGAAGCGCGGTTCCCGGTGTACCGGCAGCCGGTGGCGCTCACCCAGGGAATCGGCAAACTCGCAACAGCGCAACAAGGGTGAAGTGACGATCTGCTGCCAGTCGGTCGTGTCACCCACGGCAGCCCACATCTGTTCCCAGCCCTTCTCGCTCAGCGCATCATCGACCTGGCCACGGTAGCGTCGACCACCGACCGGCTCGCCGTGGCGCAGGAGATCAATCCGGGTCTCTCGATGCGGGTCTGAAGCCATTATCACCACCCCGTTCAGGCAGAGTCGTCCTGCAGCCGCTGCCTGAGGTACGGCCAGTCGAAGGCCGGCCCCGGGTCCGTCTTGCGCCCGGGCGCGATATCGGCGTGTCCGGCGACGCGCTCGTATGACAGGCCCGGAAAGGCCTGCACCAGCGCCCGAATGACCGCCACCAGCCGGTCGTACTGGACGGGGGCATAGGGCTCGTCATCCAGGCCCTCTAGCTCGATGCCGATGGAAAAGTCATTGCAGGCACTGCAACCCTGGAAGCAGGACTCGCCGGCATGCCAGGCGCGTTTATTAAACGGTACATATTGCACGATTTCGCCATCGCGCCGGATCAGCAGGTGGCTGGATACGCACACCCCCTCCAGCTCCGAGAAGTAGGGATGGGCCTTGGTATCGAGCCGGTTGGTGAACAGGTCATCGATCCAGTGACCGCCGAACTCCCCCGGGGGCAGGCTGATACCGTGAATCACGATCAGGCTGATGTCATCACAATCGGGGCGCTCGTCACAATTTGGCGACACCACCTGCCGCGCAGCGGATAACAGCCCGTCGCTCACTTCGAGCTTCACGGTGCTTCCTGCGGGGGTGCCTGCAGCGCCTCATGCAGCGCCGCATCAAACAGCTCGGGTCGGGCCTCGGACTGCAACTCGCAGTGAAAGCGCCCGTCCAGGTAGAGGTATACGGCCGGCAGGTGGAACACGCCGAACTCGTGCGCCAGGGCCATATCCTGCTGCACGTTGACCTGGTAGAGGGCAAGCCCGGCATGCATGCCGGCGTAGTCGAGCAAAAAACGCTTCCAGTGCCGGCAGGAGGCACAACCCGGGGCCGAAAACAGGACCACCACCGCCCCCCGTGTATCCTCAAGACGGCCATGGAAATCGAACTGGTCAAGCGCGGTCATATCTGCCATTACACCCGCGAGTATAACCCAGCAAATCGGCCCGGCGCGGTCCCTCCCAGGGCGCAATTCCACCACGACAGGGTGTTATTATTCGCCGCATCGCCCAATCGGCTACAATAGCGGCCGTTTGGATATAACACCCTGCCCGGGGAACACATGATGCTTGCAAGAATACTGTTAATCGCTGTCTGTTTGTCAGTCCTGGTCAGCGGCCATGCCCTGGCCGCGACCCACTATGTCAGCGACAGCCTGGAGATCACCATGCGCAGCGGCAAGAGCACCAGCCACGGGATCATCCGCATGCTGCGCAGCGGTACCCCGCTGAATGTACTCGAAACCGATAACGACACCGGCTACAGTCGCGTACGCACCCGGGACGGCAAGACGGGCTGGGTGTTGTCGCGTTTCCTGATGAAGGGCCAGGCCGCGCGCGACAAGCTGGCGGCAGCCGAGAAAAAACTCGCTGAGATCGAGATTGAAAACAACAAGATGGCAGCGACCATGGAGACGATGAAAGTGAAGCTGAGCTCCATCGAAAAAGACCGCACCAACCTCGACGGCGTCAACCGCAAGGTCAGCCAGGAACTGGCCGAGATCAAGCGCACGGCATCCAGCGCGCTGGCCATAGACAGCGAGAACAAGGAACTCAAGAGCCGTGTCGTGGCGCTGGAACGCAAGCTCCAGACCCTGCATCAGGAAAACGAAGGCCTCAAGGACCGCACCGACCGCGACTGGTTCATGGTCGGTGCCGGCGTGGTACTGCTGGGCATCATTGTCGGCCTGATCATCCCGCGCATCCGCTGGCGCAAGAAATCCAGCTGGGATACGTTCTAGTGCTGGCAGCGAGCGTATCCGACTTGAACAGATGCAGTCACCCGGCTTTGCACCACTCCTGATCAGTCTTCCGCTGACCTTACAGACAATCCCGTGGCACACCGGGATCCTGACAAATCAACATCATTCATCAATAACCCTCTGTTAGTTATACAGATAATTATTATTCTGTGCGCTCGCGTAAATGTGGTTCGAGATAACTCTGTGTTATTCTTAGAAGTGATATAACAACAGATGTCTCACCTTCGCATGTGCCGACTCACTTCAACGCCCCTTACAGAGCGGCTTTACCCCGGACTGTTACTGGTTGTAACTGTTGCGCTGTACGGCTTTCTTTCTACAGCCGCAGCACATGTCGGTGTCCACGAGGAGATCGAGACCCTTTCCCGTCTCATCGAGCAGGATCCAGGCAACCCGGAGTTATACGTTTCACGTGGCAAGGCCTATCGCCTGCATCGCAGGTGGGACAGTGCTATCAAGGAGTTCAGCAAGGCTCTGGATATAGAACCGGACAATGTCGCTGCCACAATCGGCCTGGGCAGAACATACCTGGACAAGGGAAACCCCTCGCGAGCCCTTACCATCCTGGATAAAACGCTAGCCCAGGAACCGGGTAATATACGGGCACTGATCTTGCGCGCCCAGGCCAACATGAAGACCGGAAAGCCTCTGAAGGCTGCTGCAGACTACTCAAGCGCCATTGAAAAATTCAGCGGGAAACGGAAACCACTGCCCGACTATTACCTTGACCGTGCACGTGCTTATGCTGCCGCGGGCGAACCGTATCTTGACAGGGCATTGCAGGGTCTGGACGAAGGTATAACAGTTCTCGGCAATATTCGAACGCTGGAACTCTATGCCGTGGAACTCGAAATCATGCGCGGCAATTCAGATAGCGCACTTGAAAGACTCGACAGCATTCTCGCCCGCGCTACGCGCAAGGAATTCCTGTTACTCCAGCGCGGTGACATCCTGACTGCAGCGGATCGCACGACAGAAGCCATACAAAATTACCTGGCTGCAAAGACCGCCATTGAGAACCTGCCATCGCAACGCCGTCATACACGCCCTGTTATGCAACTGCAAGCCGATTTGAATGACAGGCTCATATCACTCGGGAGCCCTGGTGATCATGATTAACAGGGCTGTTGAAAACTCGATCCTGCTGCTGACGTTGCTGTTCTGGACTCTGTCAGCACTGGCAGCAACCCAGGTGTTGCTGGAAGCCGGATCAAGTAACAAATTTCTCGCCAATACCACCAATCCCGGTTCCGGGAACAACTGGACTATGGAGGATTTTCCTGGTGAATCAGGCTGGACCAGCGGCACCTATGGCATAGGCTATGAAACCGGTACCGGCGCCCAGAATCTGTTTCAGACCACCATCCCCGCAGGCACTCATTCCATCTATACACGCGCAACATTTAATCTTGCCGATCCAGGGGCCATTACCGGTATGTTCCTTGGTGTTGATTATGATGATGGCTACGTGGCCTGGATCAATGGGACGGAGGTATCCCGTTCCGCCTCGATGCCGGCCGGCACACCCTCCTGGAATACGACACCGGCCTTGCACGAATCCAGTAATGCGACTAGCCCGGTTTACACCCCCCTGCAAGACATCACTTCCCTGGCGCTGCCTGTGCTGCATAGCGGGGAAAATGTCCTGGCGATCGCCGCCTACAACAACTCAAGCAGCTCCAGCGACCTGGTACTGGTTCCGCAGCTCTCCATCACTACAACCGTCACTCGCGGGCCCTACCTGCAGCAGGGAACGCCCGACAGTATCATTGTCCGCTGGCGCACAGCGACGCCTACTGACAGTCGGGTTCGCTATGGCAATACCCCGGGCAATCTCAGCAGCTCGGTTGAAGATGCCGCCGCGACCACTGAACATGAAGTCACATTGACAGGGCTGGCCGCAGACACCACCTATTACTATTCCATTGGCAGCACGAGCGAAGTCTTCGCCGGCGATGACCCTGATCATTTCTTTCTGACATCACCTCCCGCCGGGTCTGTCAAACCCACCCGCTTGTGGGTGCTGGGGGATTCCGGTACGGCCAATGCCGATGCACAGGCCGTGGCCAATGCCTATGAAAACTTCACTGCTTCAACACACACCGACCTGTGGCTGATGCTGGGTGACAATGCCTATAACGACGGCACCGACAATGAGTACCAGGCCGCCGTGTTCGATATGTATCCCGGGATGCTGCGCAAATCCGTGCTCTGGCCGACACTCGGCAACCACGACGGTCGTACCGCGGATTCTGCAACCCAGACCGGTCCGTATTACGACATCTTTTCCCTGCCGACCAGTGGCGAGGCCGGCGGCCTGGCATCGGGCACCGAGGCCTACTATTCATTCGATTATGGCAACATCCATTTCATCTGCCTGGATTCGCACGAGACCAACCGTTCACAGGGTGGGGCCATGATGAACTGGTTGACGCAGGATCTGGCCGCCACCTCGCAGGAATGGATCATTGCCTTCTGGCACCACCCCCCCTACTCCAAGGGCAGCCATAATTCCGATACCGAAACGCCGTTAATCGAGATGCGCGAGAATGCCCTCCCGATTCTCGAAGCAGCCGGCGTGGACCTGGTGCTATCAGGGCACAGCCACTCCTATGAGCGCTCCTATCTGATCGACGGCCATTATGGAGTTTCAACGACACTGACACCGGGCATGCAGGTCGATTCAGGGGATGGCCAGGCTGACGGCGATGGCGCCTACAAGGCGGTGTTCAACGAGGCCGATCCATACAGAGGGGCTGTTTATATCACCGCCGGGAGCTCGGGCAAAATCACCAGCGGCACACTGGATCATCCGGTGATGGTACATGCCTCATTACTGCAACTCGGCTCGCTGGTGCTCGATATTGACGGTAACCGTCTGGATGCAAGATTCGTCAGGGAGAATGGTGCTATTGATGACTACTTCACCATTCTGAAGAACCCCGACAATTGCCCGGCCATCGCCAATCCCGATCAGCTGGACACCGATGGCGATGGCATGGGCAATGCCTGCGACATGGATGATGACAATGACGGCCTGACAGACAGTTTTGAAGCGGGCATCGGCACCAATCCCTTGCTGGCCGATACCGACGGTGACACCCTGAGTGATTTCCAGGAAGTGAACTTTGACAATGACCCGGCCTACACACCGGGCGCAGACCTCAATCCGCTGTCAGCTGACACCGATGGCGACGGACTTCCGGACGCGACCGACCCGATTCCGCTCGACTTCAATTATGCAGACGGTGATGTGGTAACAGACGAAGATATCAACGCCGGTGATGCCGTTGTCATGTTGCGATTTGCATTTGATCTTGATCAGCCTGACAACACGCACCTGGCACACGGTGACCTGTATCCTCAAGGCAACCCGGACGGGATAATCAACCTTCAGGATCTGCTGCTGTTCTGGCAGTTGATGCTTCCCTGATATCCTTCGTCAAGCAATCGACATAATCTGACAGGGATATAGCAGGTCACGATTCTGTGTAGCCAACCCGCGCCATGGTATTTATTGCCTGACTTTATTATCACCGCAGAGACGCAGAGGACGCAGAGGACGCAGAGGACAATTTTTCCACAAAGTCGTAGCATGGATGAAATGCAGTGGAATCCGGGGCAAGCATGGTTGCCTGTCCAGGATTCCGTTTCACTCCATCCTGGCTACGGTACTACATTCCATACCTAACGTTTCACGCAATTGACCTTTCCGTGACCTTACGTTGCCAGTAACAATCGATAATCGCGCCTGCCGGGCGCTCCTTACAGATCCCCTTATCGGGATAATACTCTGCGCCTCTGCGGTGAAGACCGCCTCGGCAATCACTCGTCCGTCACGCAACCCTCGGAGGCGTTCTTCACCAGCTTGATGTACTTGTACAGGGTGCCACTGGTGGCCTTGTAGGGTGGCATGGTCCAGGCCTGGCGCCGCTGTTTCATTTCCGTCTCACTGACATCGACCATCAGGCTGCAACTGTCGGCGTCGATGGTGATGATGTCACCGTCCCGGACCAGGGCGATCGGCCCACCCTCCTGGGCCTCCGGCACGATGTGGCCGATGATGAAACCGTGTGAGCCACCGGAGAAACGGCCATCGGTCAGCAGGGCCACGTCCTTGCCCAGCCCGGCCCCCATGATGGCCGAGGTCGGGGTGAGCATCTCCGGCATCCCGGGGCCGCCCTTGGGGCCCTCGTAGCGGATCACCACCACGTCGCCCTTCTGGATGCGGTCCTCCTCCAGCGCCTGCAGCATGTCCTCCTCGCTGTCGAACACCCGGGCCGGACCGCTGAACTGCAGACCCTCCTTGCCGGTGATCTTGGCGACCGAACCGCCGGGGGCCAGGTTGCCCTTGAGGATCTGGATATGACCGGTCTGCTTGATCGGGTCGTCCAGGGCGTGGAAGACATCCTGGCCCGCCGCCAGGCCCGGCAGCTCCTGCAGGTTCTCGGCCAGGGTCTTGCCGGTCACGGTAAGGCAGCTGCCGTCCAGCAGGTCCTGCTCCAGCAGGTACTTCATCACCCCCGGGGTGCCGCCCACCTTGTGCAGGTCCTCCATGACATAGCGGCCGCTTGGCTTGAGATCGGCAAGAAACGGAATGCGGTCGCTGACCTGCTGGATGTCGTCGATGGACAGCGGCACATCAACGGCGCGGGCCATAGCCAGCAGGTGCAGCACGGCGTTGGTCGAACCGCCCAGCGCGATCACCACCACCAGGGCATTCTCGAAAGCCGTACGCGTCATGATGTCACGTGGCTTGATATCCAGCTCCAGCAGCTTGCGGATCGCCGCTCCCGCCTGCAGGCACTCCTCGATCTTCAGGGGATCCACCGCGGGCGTCGAGGAACTGTAGGGCAGTGACATCCCCATCGCCTCGATAGCGGAGGCCATGGTATTGGCCGTGTACATGCCGCCGCAGGCGCCGGCACCCGGGCAGGAGTTCTCGATGATTTCCCGACGCGTCCTGTCGTCGATCTTGCCTGCGATAAATTCGCCGTAACTCTGGAAGGCGGACACCACGTCCAGGGTCTGGCTGCCGAGATGGCCCGGCTTGATGGTGCCGCCGTAGACCATGAGCGCGGGCCGGTTGAGACGACCCATGGCGATCAGGCAACCGGGCATGTTCTTGTCGCAGCCGGGCAGGGAGATATTGGCGTCATACCACTGTGCGCTCATGACGGTCTCGATCGAATCGGCTATCAGATCGCGCGACTGCAGCGAGTAGCTCATGCCATCGGTGCCCATGGAAATGCCGTCGCTGACACCGATGGTATTGAAACGCATCCCGACCAGGCCGGCCGCCTGCACCCCCTCGCGCACCTTCGCGGCCAGGTCGTTGAGGTGCATATTGCAGGTATTGCCCTCGTACCAGACGCTGGAGATACCGACCTGTGCCTTGTCCATGTCCTCGAGCGTCAGCCCGGTGCCGTGCAGCATGGCCTGGGAGGCACCCTGTGACTTGGGCTGGGTGATGCGCGAGCTGTAGCGGTTTAACTTGTTTGCCATATCCAGAGAACCTCTGATTAATTCACAAAATCACGTCGTTAAAGTACTGCATTGTCAGTAGAGTGTGCCATGCGCGCCATAAATCGACAGCTTGCCTATTCTTTCCGGTGCGCACGGCGCACCCTGGAATCAGCCATAAAATAACCAGGCCATCCTTGGTTCTGAGAATATTTTACTTTGTGCCCTTTGGGCCTTTGCGGTGAATATTTTTTTCTCTGCGCCCTCGGCGTCTCAGCGGTGAAGAATCCCGTATCAATCAGAATCAACATCCGGACGATCGACCCAAATGGCCGGCCATTGTACCGACCCCGGCGACCCGCCATAAACACCCCCAGCAACCATGTATCAGACGCCATGGGACGGGGGAGGCGGTTTATGGTCCCAAACAGGGAAAAAACGGCTTCCATGGGCCGGGGCCGGGGATGCGCCAAATAATTGGCTATTTAATCGCCATATTTATCATAATAAACATGGAGTTATATCGCACTTTGGGCGAATGGATCTGGGAACCAATATGACTTGCGTTTTGTCTTAATTAGAGTACTATATAAGCAGTTGCTTAAATTATGATGTACTTATCATCATAGGAGGTGCGACATGTACTTTGACAGTCTGACTTGGGTTTCCCTGATTATTTTCGTTGGTGCGCTGGGCAGTTTCATCTATGCCTGCATCGTACACAACTGCATGACCAATGATCATGGAACACGCAGCGGGTCTTCTCGAAGCACACAGCCGAAGACCTGATAAGCAAACCAAATCCACAGGAGCTGATATGTACCAACCGACAATCAACGATGCTGAAGCAAGAGAGTTGATCGAGCTGGGCGCGCAACTGATCGATGTGCGGAACCCGCATGAATACCGGCACAGTCCCGTGCCTGGCTCGGTCAATATACCGTTACCCGTCATCCAGCAGGCGCTGAAGCAGCTGGACAAGGAGACCCCGGTGCTGCTGTATTGCAACAGCGGGCAGCGTAGCGGCGTGGCCAAGCGCCTGCTCGATGCCTGCGGGTTTTCCATGGTCCACAACCTGGGCTCCTACACCACGCTGATCGGGCGCGGTTAGCCGCCCCGGGATTGTGCACCGTTAACCGCACTATTAACAAGGACCGACATGAATATACACCAGCTGTTCGATCCGGGAAGCAGCAGTTATTCCTACCTGCTGTGGGACGGCGCTTCGCGTGAAGCGGCGCTGATCGATCCTGTTCATGAACAGTTCTCACGTGATCTCCGGCTGATCAGGGAGCTCGATCTGAGACTGCTTTATACGCTTGAAACGCACATCCACGCCGACCGTATAACCGGCTCGAGTCTACTCAGAGAGGCTCTGAACTCCATTGTGCTGGTGCATGGGGACTACGGTTCTAAATGCGCCGATTTTCTGCTAAGGGATGGTGACCAGGTTCCGCTGGGTTCAGCGAAGATCAACATATTGCACACCCCCGGCCACACCCAGGGCGACGTGTGCTATTTGATCCCGGGCATCGTATTCAGTGGCGAAACCCTTCTCATCCGGGGCTGCGGACGCACCGACTTCCAGTCCAGCGATCCCGGCACCCTCTACGATTCCATCACCCGGCGACTGTTTACACTGCCCGACGATACCATCGTCTATCCGGGCCATGACTACAACGGCCACTCGTATACCACCATTGAAGAGGAAATGGCGTACAATCCGCGTATCGGCAAGGGGAAATCGCGCGACGAGTTTATCGCCATCATGAATGGCCTGAAGCTCGACCTACCGTCACACATGCACGAGGCCCTCCCCAGCAACCTGCATTGCGGCAGCACCGACTACGTCCCGAAGCAGCTGTCTTCCTAGGCAGCGGCCCATAACGGGCCACGCCTCTGACTGATCACGATTTTCCCGCGGCATCCGGCCAGCCGCCCTGCCTGCCACGCCGGAACCCTATCAAGATTGCCCCCTCCCAGCCGATTATCTGTCTGATATCAGACCGTTTCGCACTCAAGCGGGAAACGGCAGGCAGCCGTCATGCCCCTCATACAGACTGGACCGAAACAGAATATGAAGAACAACACCCGCCTGCTCACCAGCCTTGGCCTGCTGGCCCTGCCCATCCTGATCTTCATGCTGGTGTCGGTTTCACTGGTCCAGCTGCATGCCAGCACCCAGAACATGACCCGGCTGGTCGAGGTCACCAATCTCAAGACCAAGGCCGCCAACGACATGCGCGATGCCATCCGTCTGCGCAACAACAGCCTCGACATCATTCGCCTCACCGAGAGTCCGGACGAACGTGACAGCGAATACCGGGAATACATGCAGCACGAGGGGAAGTACTGGGCCGCGCGGGAGAAACTGGTCAGTCTCGGTATGGACACCACGGAATATGACATCCACCAGGAACTCACCCGGCTCGCCCTGGCAGCCCAACCCTACAATGACGACATCTCCGAAAAACTGCAGGAGAATACAGCCGCCGGGGATCTCACGGCCGCCATTGCAACGGCCGAACAACACCAGAACGACATCCTCGAGCAACTGGACAAACTGGTCGCTCTGGTACAGACAAACTCACGCGCAGTACTGTCCGCCACCCGGCAACACTACCAGGGCACACGCAAGCTGCTGTTCACGCTGGTCGGGATTGCCCTGGCGTTCTGCATCCTGGTCGCCAGGATCGTCATCCAGCGCGTCTCTGCAAAGAACCAGAAACTGAACTACGAGGCCTCACACGACACCCTTACGGGCCTGATCAACCGGCGCGGGTTCGAAAAACGGGTCAAGCGGGCCATGCTACAGGCCCGGACGCAATCACTCACCCACACGCTGCTGCACCTTGACCTGGACCAGTTCCGGCATATCAACAACAGCTACGGCCACCAGGCGGGAGATGAACTTCTGCAGCAACTCGGTCAGCTGCTGCTCAGTTCGGTGCGCCAGCGCGACACCCTCAGCCGTCTCGGCGCCGATGAATTCGGCATTCTGCTGGAGAACTGCCCGCTGGAAAAAGCGGTACAGATCGCCAACAATCTGCTCAGTGCCGTTGAAAGATTCCAGTTCACCTGGGGTGACAGCTCGTTCACGCCGGGCATCTGCATCGGTATGGTGCCGATCAACCGCAACACCACCGGTCTCGAGAAGATCCTGAACGCGGCCGATTCCGCCTGTTATATCGCCAGGCAGGCCGGTCACAATCAGCTGCAGATCGCGCACCTCGGCGACCCGGACCTGCAGGAGCAGCACTCTCAGATGCAATGGGCATCACGCCTGACCAGGGCGCTGGAAGAAGATCATTTCACCCTCTACTTCCAGCAGATCAATCCCTGCGACGGCAAAGCCAGGCATGACAAGCACGTCGAGATACTGTTACGCATGGTTGACGATGATGGCCTGGCGGTCACTCCCGCGGCATTCCTGCCCGCAGGCGAGAAGCACCAGCTGGCCGCTGAAATCGATCGCTGGGTAATCAGGAATGCGCTGTCCTGGCTGGCACAGGAGAACGCGTGCAGTCACTGGCCTATCAGGATCACCATCAACCTGTCCGGACAATCGATAAACGATGCGGCCATGCAGAAATACATCATCGACCAGAAAAATGAACATGGAGTGAATCCGGAACAGGTCTGTTTCGAGATCACCGAATCGGCCGCCATTACCAACATCGCCACGGCCACGAGCTTCATGCTGACGCTGCGCGGCTGCGGCTTCCAGTTTTCACTCGACGACTTCGGCGGCGCCCTCTCCTCATTCGTCTACCTGAAGAAACTTCCGGTCGACTATATCAAGATCGACGGCACCTTCACGCGCGACATCATGACCGACCCTATCGACCGGGCCATGGTGAAGTCCATCAATATCATGGCGCACCTGCTCGGCAAACAGACCATTGCCGAGGGCATTGAAACCATGGACGTCGCCGATGAACTGAAACGCATGGGAGTCGACTATGTCGCCGGCTATGCCTACACCCAGCCCCGGCCCCTGGAAGACTTCTCCCTGGTCATGGGACCACGCCTGATGGTGGTCTCGTCGTGACCCGCGCTCGCCGCGGCGCAAACCAATTCCAGAAATCCCTTTTCTGCGCGACGTAAAACGTTATCCTTGCAGGGACAGCAGTACACCGGCACGGCCACGGCCGCCATCCAGAACCCTGAAGAATACCGACAATGAACACTGCACCTGCCCTGCTCGACATGATCGCGGCGCTGATCGGCACTCCTTCGATCAGCAGCGTCAACCCGGAACTGGACCAGGGAAACCGCAGGGTGATCGACCTGCTGGCCGGCTGGCTGGATGCCGCCGGCTTCAAGGTGGAACTGATGCCGCTGCCGGGGACGCCTGCCAGGGCCAACCTGATCGCCACGCTGGGCCGCGGCCCCGGCGGACTGGTGCTCTCGGGGCATACCGATACCGTGCCCTTCGACACGGACCGCTGGACCCACGACCCGTTCACCCTCACCCGGGCCGACGCGCGCCTCTACGGCCTGGGCACCTCCGACATGAAGGCCTTCCTGGCCCTGGCCATCGAGGCGCTGCGTGACGTCCGGCCCGCCGAGCTGCGCGAACCGGTCATCCTGCTGGCGACGGCCGACGAGGAGACCAGCATGGCAGGCGCCAGGGCACTGGTCGAGCGCGGTATCCCGCGGGCGCGCCACGCGCTGATCGGCGAACCCACCGGGTTGCGCCCGGTGAGAATGCACAAGGGCATCCTGATGGAAGCGATCCGGCTGCAGGGCCGCTCGGGGCATTCCAGCGATCCGGCACTCGGCAACAGCGCGCTGGAGGCAATGCACACGGTCATCGGTGCCCTGCTGGCCTGGCGTGCACAATTGCAGGAGGGCAACCGCAATCCCCTGTTCGCGGTCCCGGTCCCCACGCTCAACCTCGGGCATATCCACGGCGGCGATAACCCGAACCGCATCTGTGCAGACTGTGAACTGCATATCGACCTGCGCCCGCTACCCGGCATGGCACTGGAGGAACTGCGCGCGGATATCCACAGCTGCGTCAACCGCAGCCTGCAGGATTCAGGCATCCGGGTGACGTTCGAGTCGCTGTTCGAAGGCATCCCGGCCATGGAGACCGGTAGCGATGCCGAGATCATCCGCGTGACCGAGAAACTGACCGGTTATGCCGCCGGCGCCGTGGCCTTCGGCACCGAGGCCCCCTACCTGCAGCAGCTGGGCATGAACACGGTGGTACTCGGCCCGGGTGACATCGAGCAGGCACATCAACCGGACGAGTATCTCGCGCTGGATCGCCTGGAACCGACCATCAGGCTGATCCGTGACCTGGTCAAAAGCGTTTGTACCTGAAGCGTGCACTTGCTATAAACGTTGAAACAGGAACGTTTGATCATGGCTGCAAAAGACTGGCATAAAAACTTCATCGACGGCTTTCGTCTCTCGGCGCCCTATATTCATGCGCACCGCGGACGCACCTTTGTGATTGCCTTCGGCGGCGAGGCAGTCGCTGACCCGCAGTTTGCCGGCCTGGTACATGACATCGCGCTGCTGCACAGCCTGGGGATCCGGCTGGTGCTGGTGCACGGCGCGCGTCCGCAGATCGAATCCCGGCTGAAGGCGCGCGGTGTGCAGCTGGAATATGTCAGGGGCCTGCGCATAACCGACGACGCGGCGCTCGAATGCGTCAAGGAGGCCGTCGGCACGGTGCGTGTCGAGATCGAGGCGCTGCTGTCCATGGGGCTTGCCAACACGCCCATGGCCGGTGCCCGCATCGGCGCCAGCTCGGGAAACTTTGTCACCGCCAGGCCACTCGGAATCCGTGACGGCATCGACTATTGCCACACCGGCGAGGTCCGGCGCATCGATGCTGCAGCCATCAGGCACCACCTCGACGACCGCCGGATCGTCCTGCTCTCGCCCCTGGGCTACTCGCCCACCGGCGAGGTCTTCAATATCAGCGCGGAAGATGTCGCCACCGCCGCGGCAACCGGGCTGCAGGCCGACAAGCTGATCCTGATTACCGAGGGGCCCGAGCTGCGCGATGGCCGGCGGCGTCTGCTATCCCAGCTGACCTTGACCGAGGCCAGCGACCTGCTGAAATCACGCCGGCGCCTGCCGGAAGACACCACCCGGCACCTGGAACACGCCCTCCATGCCAGTCGTCATGGGGTCGGGCGCATCCACCTGGTCAGCCGGCACAGGGACGGTGCCCTGTTGCTGGAACTGTTCACGCGTGACGGCAGCGGCACCCTGATCACGGCGCAGACCTATGAAGGCCTGCGTCAGGCCGCCATCGAGGATGTCGGCGGCATCCTCGAGCTGATCAAGCCACTGGAAGAGGATGGCATCCTGGTCAAGCGTTCCCGGGAGCTGCTGGAGATGGAGATCGATCACTTCCTGGTCATCGAACGGGACGGGACCATCATCGCCTGTGCCGCGCTCTATCCCGCGGCACGGGGCCGCTACGCCGAGCTGGCCTGCCTGGCAGTGCATGCAGACTACCGCAACCAGGGTCGTGGCGATGCCCTGCTGGAGGCCATCGAGGACAAGGCAGTGCGCACCGGGGTGAAGACCCTGTTCGTGCTGACCACGCGCACCGCGCACTGGTTCAGGGAACGCGGTTTCGTGCCAGGCGACGTCGGCCAGCTGCCGGGACGCAGAAAAGACCTGTACAACTACCAACGCAAGTCCCGGGTCTACCTGAAGACGCTGGACTGAAATCGGCCGCGATGGCCTGGACATGCCCGCTTTAACAACTGGCCACGGAAACACACAGAATTACACGGAAAAAAAGCGTGAGAAGTAAGGAGTGAAATGACTTATCTGCGATAATAGCGACGCCCCCTCATCCGGACCTTTGCACGTGAGGGGCAGGGACAAAACCGGTTCAACGCCAGCGTATTCGGACACCGTTATTTTGCTCTGCTCTGCGTTCTTTGCGTCTCTACAGTAAGATTCTTTATTTCTTATATTTGTTTTTTCCGTCTGATTCCGTGTGTTTCCGTGGCGAGTTATTTTTCTTCTCACTCTTTACTTTTTACTTTTTAATTTTGTTTTAATCTTTCCGTGTTCTTCCGTGGATTCCGTGGCTATTTAATCGCGCCTGCGAGGCGCTCCTACACCTCATATTTCACTTTTCACACTTCACTCTTCACCTTTAATGCCAGCGTCAGGCCGTCCGCAACCGGGAGCAGGCTCATCGCCACCCGCTCATCCGCGTGCACCTGGCGGTTCAGCTCGCGTATTGCACGGGTATCGGCATCCTGTTTGTCCGGGTCGGCGACATCCCCCGACCACAGGGTATTGTCGATGGCCATCAGTCCGCCCGGGCGCAGCAACTGCAGAACCGCCTCGTAGTAATTGGCGTAGTTTTCCTTGTCCGCATCGATAAAGGCGAAATCAAAACTCCCGGCCTGCCCCGCGTCGATCAGCCCCTGCAGGGTCGCCAGGGCGGGTGCCAGGCGCAAATCGATCCGCCCGGCCACCCCGGCCTCGGCCCAGTAACGTCGGGCAATTGACGTCCATTCCTCGCTGGTATCACAGGCGACGATCCGGCCATCCGGTGGCAGGGCCTGCGCCACCCAGAGTGCGCTGTAGCCGGTATAGACCCCCACCTCCAGGCAGCGGCGGGCGCCAATCAGCTGCACCAAGAGCGCCATGAACTGGCCCTGCTCGGGGGCCGACTGCATCCTGGCCATGGCGTCAGTAGCAGTCTCGGCACGCAGCCGACGCATTACCTCCGTCTCCCGCAGGGACACCGACAGGAGGTACTCGTAGAGCGCATCGTTCATGGAAAGCGTCTTGTTTGTCATAACAGATCCGTCTCTCGAAAAACCCGGTCCCGGCGAAAACACCGGATTACCAGGACTGATTTCGCACGGGCAGCGGAAATCGAATACACTTCACACAGCCGGTGTACATGGCAGGGTAGTATAGCGTTCAGGCAATCACTTCAAATTGGGAAAATGACCGCTTCAGTACCGGGTAAGCCAATCACTGTATTACAGATCACGGATACTCACCTGTATGCGAGTGGTGACGGCTGCCTGCTTGGGCTGAATACGGAACAATCGCTGCAGGCCGTCACGGCCGAGGCCCGCCAGACGCATCTGCCCGCCGAGCTTGTGCTGGCGACCGGCGACCTGGTGCATGATGGCTCGGCGGGCGCCTACCAGCGCACCTTCAACCATCTCGGCAGCCTGGGCATACCGGTCTACTGCCTGCCTGGCAACCACGACGAGGCGGGGGCCCTGCGGGACAACATCGGCAATGACCTTATCCGCTACACCGACCACGTCCTGCACGGCAACTGGCATATTATTCTGCTGGATTCCACGCAGCCCGGCAGCGAAGGCGGGCATCTCGCCCCGGCCGCTCTGGAAACCCTGGAAACCCGCCTGCAGGCCTCCCCCGACACCCACACCCTGGTCTGCCTGCACCACCAGCCGGTACCGATGGGCAGTCGCTGGCTGGATACCATGGCGGTCGACAACCCGGACGATTTCTTTGCCCTCATCGACCGGCATCCCCAGGTGCGCGCCATCCTCTGGGGGCATGTCCACCAGGAATTCGACCGGATGCGCAATACGGTCAGATTACTGTCCACACCCTCCACCTGCATCCAGTTCAAGCCGGGCAGTTCCGAGTTTGCCCTGGATGACACGGCACCGGGCTACCGCTGGCTGACCCTGCACGCGGATGGCCGCATCGATACCGGCATCCAGCGCCTGGCCGAGATCCCCGGCAGCATTGATCTCGAGTCGGCCGGCTATTGAACGGCAGGGATCAATTAGCCACGGAATCCACGGAATCCACGGAAGAACACGAAAATATTTTTAACAATACAACTCACCGCACGACTGCATGGATGCAGGAGGTAGAGTAACGCATGGAGCAGTTACCGAGAGACGCAAAGGACGCAGAGCAGGCCTTTGTGAAACTCACATCAAACTAACGGCCACGGAAGGACACGGAAAGATTTAAGGTAAATCTGATCAAGCCG
>CAMYJZ010000032.1 GCA_947258845.1 uncultured Ectothiorhodospiraceae bacterium
TGGCCGATCCCAGAAATGCAGAACCCCGCAGCTGAGGGGTTTCTTGCTTCAAGGGGGAATGTCGTGTTCTGCCTGGAATCGGAAGTACCAGGCAAAGTACCTGAGTAATTTCCTCATATACTTACTACTGGCCCAACGCCGGTATTTATAGCTTTTTAATACTCGCCTCCGGCTAATTATTTACGAAATGTGGTCTACCAGGCGCGTCAGGGATGCTATGCCATAGAAAAACCTGGTTAGATAATCTCCCGGATGTTCATAGCAATGATGAAAGAATACAGGCAGGAAGTTTGCAGCGGGCAGGTGGCAAGTCCAGCAGCTGACAAGTAAGCGCCCCCGTTATCGGGGGCGCTTTATCAGGCCACGCTGACTGATTACAATTACCCGGCGTCCGGGCTGTTCGATCAGGTCTACAGGTCGAACCGGTCCAGGGTCATCACCTTGGTCCATGCGGCGACGAAGTCCTTCACGAACTTGTCGTTCTCGGATGCATAGACCTCGGCAACTGCGCGCAACTCGGATTGTGATCCGAAGATGAGGTCTACGGGTGTCGCAGTCCACTTGACCTGGCCGGTCTTGCGGTCAAGCCCGTTGTAAACACCGTCGGTCTTCGACTCCTGCCACTGCGTCGACATATCGAGCAAATTCACAAAGAAATCGTTGCTCAGAGTGCCGGGCTTGTCAGTAAATACACCGTGCTTCGAGCCGCCGGAATTCGCACCTAGTGCACGCATGCCACCCACCAGCGCGGTCATTTCCGGAACGGTCAGGGTCAGCAGGTCGGCCTTCTCGACCAGCATCTCGGTCGGTGAGGCGTACGCACCGTTACCGTAGTAGTTACGGAACGCATCGGCACCCGGCTCCAGCACCGCGAACGACTCCACCTCGGTCATCTCCTGCGAGGCGTCACCGCGCCCGCCCATGAATGGCACCTTGATCGTGTGACCGGCATCGCTTGCTGCCTTCTCGATCGCGGCTGCACCGCCGATCACGATCAGGTCAGCAATGGATACCTTCTTGCCAGAGTCCTTCTGTACCTGCTCGAGTGCTGCTATCACTTTGGCCAGTTCCTGCGGGTCGTTGGCCGCCCAGTCCTTCTGCGGTGCCAGTCGTACGCGTGCGCCGTTGGCGCCACCGCGCATGTCCGAACCGCGGAAGCTCGACGCCGAGGCCCAGGCCGCGCGGACCAGTTCAGGCACGGTCAGGCCGGTCTTGAGGATCTTCGCCTTCAGCGCATTGGCATCGCTGTCACTGAGCTTGCTGCCTTTCGGCACCGGGTCCTGCCAGGCGAACACTTCCTGCGGCACTTCGTGGCCGACGTAGCGTGCACGCGGACCGAGGTCACGGTGCGTCAGCTTGAACCAGGCCCTGGCGAAGGCCTGGTCGAACTCCTTCGGATTCTTCAGGAAGCGCTCGGAGACCTCGCGGAAGCCGGGGTCTTCCCTGAGCGCCAGGTCGGTGGTCAGCATGATGGGCGGATTACGCTTGTCCTTCACATGTGCATCCGGCACGGCGGAGTGCGCATCTTTATCTTTCGGTACCCACAGCGTGGCACCGGCCGGGGTCTTCTGCTGCTCCCACTCGAAGCGGAACAGGTTATCGAGGAACAGGATGGACCACGCAGTCGGTGTCTGGGTCCAGGCGCCTTCCAGGCCACTGGTCAGGGTATCTTCGGCATTGCCCTTGCCGCACTTGTTTTTCCAGCCGAAGCCCTGCTCTTCAATGGCAGCCGCCGCAGGTTCCGATCCGACGCAATCGCCCTTGTGCGCACCGTGCCCCTTGCCGAGGGTGTGGCCGCCGGCGATCAGCGCGACGATCTCTTCATCGTTCATTGCCATACGACCGAACGACTTGCGGATATCATCCGCGGCGGACTTCGGATCGCCGTTGCCGTTCGGGCCTTCCGGGTTCACGTAGATCAGGCCCATGTGCAGAGCGGCCAGCGGCTTCTCCAGGTTGCCGTCCTTGTCGTAACGCTTGTCGTTGGCCAGCATCTTTGTCTCCGGCCCCCAGTACACCAGATCGGCCTCCCAGTCATCCGCGCGACCGCCGGCGAAGCCCAGGGTCTCGAAACCCATCGACACCAGCGCGACGTTGCCGGCGAGGATCATCATGTCGCCCCAGGACACGTTGCGACCGTATTTCTGCTTGACCGGCCACAGGATGCGGCGCGCCTTGTCGAGGTTGCCGTTATCCGGCCAGCTGTTGAGCGGCTCCAGGCGAATCTGGCCGCCGTCGCCACCGCCACGGCCATCATGCACGCGGTAGGTGCCCGCGCTGTGCCAGGCCAGGCGTATCATCAGGCCGCCGTAATGGCCCCAGTCCGCCGGCCACCAGTCCTGCGAAGTAGTCAGTGCCTGCTCGATGTCGGCCTTCAGGGCCTTGAGGTCGACGCTTTCAAACGCCTTGGCGTAGTCGAAATCGTCACCGTAGGGATTGGAGCGCGCATCGTGCGCGCGTAGTTGCCCGAGGTCCAGCAATTCGGGCCACCAGAACTGGTTCGACTTGGCCATTCCGGTGGCAATTGCCGGGTTAGAGGTCAGCGCGGCTGACAGTATTGCTGCAACCAAAGCAGCAGCGAGTTTTGTATTCGTCGGCATTAAGATGCTCCCCTTGGATGATCAGTGGATAATTGTAGACTTAGTCTAAATCCTGCCGTTAATCAAGTCGAGATCCTTTTTTTGTTTGCTAGTACGCCATTAAATTAAAACAGCATATTCAACCAGTTAGAAGATGGAATGACTGATTACACCGTTTTAAAGTCGTTTTTTTCAGCTTCCAAATCACGAAAACGGGCGGCATCCGGATTACGCGATATGTTGGGTAGGCGATAAGCGCAAGGCACCTGCAATATCACCCTGCAACGGTGCCTGTTTTTCCGTTTACTAAAACAGGGTGATGCATCAGGAATACGAATACCGCCAGTATGGCCTTCGCTCCCTCACCCATGGAGATGACGATTTACTTTTAGGGCATGGTCATGGCATCGCCGGTGGCGTCACCGCCTTCTCCACGGGACCCGCCCTTCACGTCGATTGCTACTTTTTCAGAAACGGCATACCGGGAATTTACTGAATCGGATGACAGGCAACTACTGGCTGATCAAGGGATTCCATAGCGGCGGAACTTTCCGTCCGGGTAACTGAAACTCTTTGCGGTCCCCGGTCATTCATGCAAGCGAGTGAGGATGGCCATGTTCTGACAATGCCCGTCAGATCGAATACCGACTACTACATTAATATCTGTATTTCTTTTTTCTCAGCGTCTTCTGCGTCTCAGCGGTGTGATTTGTTTTTAATAGTATTAACTTTGCGCCCTTTGCGGTGATTGTATGAATATTTATGATCTTATCTCCGCGTCCTCTGCGTCTCTGCGGTGAATAGTTTGTTAAGGTATACCCCGATGACCAAAGAAACCGGATAACAACCATGTCGATACAAACCATCGGTGCCGAACACGTCGGCCAGGTGCGCGATTATCTGATCAACCTGCAGGACATTATCTGCCAGGCCTTGGAGAAACTGGACGATGACAGCCGCTTCAGCGAGGACGAATGGAATCGCGATGAGGGAGGCGGTGGACGATCGCGCGTGCTGGAAGGCGGCGCCGTGTTCGAGAAGGCCGGTATCAATTTCTCGCATGTCCATGGCAGCGAATTGCCACCCTCCGCCACGGCCAGCCGACCCGAACTTGCCGGGCGCCGGTTCCAGGCCATGGGCGTGTCGCTGGTCATTCATCCGCGCAACCCCTATGTACCCACCTCGCATGCCAATGTGCGCTTCTTCATCGCCGAGAAAGCGGGTGCCGAACCGGTATGGTGGTTCGGCGGAGGTTTCGATCTCACGCCCTATTACGGCTTCCGCGAGGATGCCGTGCACTGGCACCGTATCTCGCACGAGACCTGCAGCGCCTTCGGTGATGACGTCTACTCGCGCTACAAGCAATGGTGTGATGATTATTTCTACCTCAGGCACCGCGGCGAGCCGCGCGGTATCGGCGGGCTGTTCTTCGATGATCTCAACGAGGGCGGTTTCGAATACTGCTTCGGTTTCATGCAAAGCGTCGGCAACCACTACCTGCCGGCCTACCTGCCCATTGTGGAACGGCGCCGGGACATGGACTACGGGGAGCGCGAACGCGAGTTCCAGCTTTACCGGCGCGGACGCTACGTGGAATTCAACCTGGTCTACGATCGCGGCACCCTGTTTGGCCTGCAATCGGGCGGGCGCACCGAGGCCATCCTGATGTCGCTGCCACCGCTGGTGACCTGGCGTTATGACTGGCACCCGGATCCCGGCACCCCGGAGGCCGAACTCTACGAGGTCTTCCTCAAGCCCCGGGACTGGCTGAAGGAGCAGCCTGGCGCGAGAGAGTAGACAGCGTCTCTCCAATTCGATGCAAAAAGTCGCCCGGGAGTTTGATTGAAAATACCCAGTTAGGCTCAAGCCGCATTCACGCTTCAGCGCGCTTGAAGAGCAGGCTGGCGGCAGCTGAGTGGCGCGGGTCTGGAGCAGGCGTGATACGTCCGGGCGCAGGAAATAGACGCACACAACTTACTGAAAATCCTACGATACAGCGACGGCGAGCAGCCATCCGTACGTCGCGAAACCCTGCCCTTGCTTGCCCTGGACACGCCAGCGCGTAGCCTCCACTGGCCTTCTGACCATACCTGTCTATACTTTGGAGTTAAACGCGTTGCTCAGGGGGAGCGGTGCGTGACCGGGATAAACCAAAACCCGGGGAAACCCACAAAAAAACCTTAATAACCGTGAATCATTTTGTGGGCAAAACTACAGCTAATTAATAACGATACGAAATGGAGGAGAATATGAATAACACCCTCATACCCATTAAATTACTGGTACTCGCCATCGGGATGCTGGCACTGTCGCTGGCCCAGGCTGGCGGTCACGTGCCTTACGAGGTCTGGGCCATCGAGCAGGCACACGAGCATGATGAGGGCGAGGAAGTGGCCACCCTAGAGGAAGATCCTGAGGTAGGCGGCACCGTCTACATCTTCACCGGCAAGGACGCGAAATTTGCCATAGGAGACGCGGCTGAAGCTAGCTTTGGGCTCCTGGAGGCGGCCGAGGATGCAGGGTTTGAACATGGCGAGAAACCCCACATGGGCCTGTTCAACACCGGGGCGAGCCACTTCATCATCGGCCATGCCTCGAGCGGCCACGTCACGGCCATCGAGGCAGACACCCGGGCGGTGGTTGATGTCATCGCGCCGGGCGGCAATTCCCATGCGGCCATCCCGTCACCGGACAACACCTTCGTGCTGGTGGCCGACATTGGTGGTAGGGCTGTCCACAAGATCGCAACTGACTACAGTGGTGGCCCGGTTTTCGGTACTGTGACCACCCTGAACCTGCTTGACACCGGCGTGGACAGCGCCATTGGCACACCCGGCGATGCGAGACCCATCTGCCCGGTGGTCACGGATGACAGCGCCTACGCCTACATCACCCTGGCCGGGGGCGGGCTGGCGATCATCGACACAAGCGACATGACGGTGGTGCACACCTATTCCGCCGACCCGTCACTGACGGCGGATCATCCCGATCCCGGCGTAGCGACCATCGCCGGCGAAATCGGCGCCAACGGCTGCGGCGGCATCCAGGTCGGGGATGTCATGTACATCAACTCGGGCAATCCAAACCCGGAGCACTCCGACATGGTGTACGCCATGAACAACGCCCAGGCGGGTACCGTGGATGATCCGGAGATCTACCGCATGCCCCAGGGCGGCAACGACTCCCACGGCATGCTGGTTGCAGGTCATTACATGTGGAGCTGCAACCGCGGCAGCAACACCTGCAACGTGCACGATGTCTCGCTGAGTCCCTTCGACGAGGATGCCGATCCGGCTGACAGGCAGCGCATCGTCAACACGGTCGACCTGCAGGGTGATGTGCTCGGCGATCCCGCTCCGGACCTGATCGACATCTCGCCGTCCGGCCGGCTGATGTTCATTGCCCAGCGTGGCCCCAAGCCGGTCTCGGCCAACAATCCCGGCTTCAGGAACGCCGTGGGTGACAGCCCGGGGGTGGGTGTCGTGCGTATTACCGGCAACGGCAAAAAAGGCAGGCCGGTGGCGCATTACCCGATCAGCAGTATCAACGACGAGGGTGAAGAGGTCGCTGACGTGCACTCGGTGCGGGTGCGCAAGTAACCTGGGGCAGGACAGCCCCGAGTACCCGGAGGGTGGGCCCAGGCCCACCCTCCTTTCATTCCGGCCACAGTGCCTCGCGTTCCCAGATGTCACGAAAAGCCCCGAAAATACGTTCCGCGCCCGCGACATCACCCCCCTGGGCCAGCGCCTGGGCCCGATGCGCGATCAACCCGGCACGGGGCAGGTCCCGCTGCGCCGCGGAGAGGTTTTCCAGGTAGGGATCCGCGGCCGACGGCGCGAGATCCAGTAACGATTCCACGAATTCCATCAACGCATCATCCACGAACCATGACAGCTGCCCGGCTCTCTCAAGGCGATGTGCGATAGGCGCCTGGTACTCGATCCGCGGCCGGTTATCGGTGTTGAGGGGGTGACCGTCTACCAGGGCTCGTGCCTCGCTCAGGTTGCCGGCGTAGTACAGCAGTAGCGTGTTGGCTGATCGCGGCACGGGATCATAGCCGATACGCTCGACCTCGGAAGCCTGCTCTGTCGCCGGCTGTAATCGGGCGAGGCGGTGTTCCGAGACCGCGCCGAGGTCCAGTACGTCCGCAGCCCTGTGCCCGGCCAGCAGCAGGATGTGCATGCCGGCATGAAAATCGCCCCGCCATACCGTAACCCTGGGAAACACCTCGAGCATCGTACGGGCAATAACGCCGAACTGTTCCCGCGTCATCTGGTACAGCGGCAACCATTGTGCATAGATGCCATCCGGTGCCAGGCGCTGGCGCGCGGCCTGGTAATGTTCCACTGTGTAGAGGCTGCCTGTCCCTGCCTTGTAAGGCACGAACAGGTCGGAAACGATCACGTCGAACTGCTCGCGTGTGCCAAACAGAAAATTGCGTCCGTCCTCGGCGACGACTGTGACCCGACTGTCATCGAACAGACCGTTGAGGTAGGGCTGAAAATGCCGCCTGGCCAGGTCCACAACCTCGGGCACCAGTTCGCAGACGATGACCTGCTCGAGCGGATGCAGCAGTGCAGCACCGGCCGTTATGCCGGTCCCCATGCCCAGGAAAAATACCGAGCGCGGATCCGGGTGCATCAGGAGCGGCAGGTGCGCCTGGCGCTGCTCGTTGGTCAGGGCATCGGTTCCGCCCAGGGTGTAATAGTTGTTCAGCTTGATCCGCAGCGCGTTGTCGCGGCGGATGACCGCGACGGTCGCCGCGCTGCCTTCACGCACCTCAACCAGCTCTTCCATGCCGCTCTCATCCCCGATGTGCACCAGGGGAAGATTCAGGGTTCGGTGTGAAAGCACAGCGAGAAACAGCACTGCTATCGCCACGCCGGGTAATGCAAACGGGCGCAGCGGCCTTCGCGCCACCAGCAGCAGGGCAGCCAGCAGGTATAGTCCCGCCATCGCCAGGATGCTTTTCCAGAGTCCGAATGCTTCCAGTAGCAGAAAGCCCGCACACAGCGATCCCAGTACCGCCGCAACAGTATTAACAGCCACCAGACCGCCCACCGTGCGCCCTGCCCCGCGCTGGAAACCCTCGCTTGCCTTGAAAAGGAACGGAAATACACTACCCAGGAGGATACCGGGTAGCAAAACCACCAGCGCTGCCAGACCGAAGACATGCACGAGATAGGCACTCCAGTCGGCAGTGGCTCCCGTGTATTCCAGGCCGCTGGTCGCCCACATAAACACGATGGGTGACAGGCCGGTAGCCAGGGCAGCGGCCAGCAGCAACACCACCAGGCAACCGACCTGATCTGAACAGCGCCTGGCAAGTCCGCCGGCAAGCGCCGCGCCGGCCGCGAGCGCGATGATGAAGGTGACCAGGATGGTGGAAAAGGTGTAGACCGAGTTCTGCAGTACCTGGGCGAACATGCGTGTCCACAGCACCTCCAGTGCTAGCGTGACGAAGCCGGAGACAAATGCCAGCGCCAGGATTGCTTGTGCTGGCAAGGCAACCGGCGTCACTCCCAGCGCCTCTTCCCTGGCAGCCTGCGGGACCTTCACCGTGATACCGGACCGTTTCAGTTGCCCGGCCAGCAACCAGGCCAGTACGGCGACACCCAGGGTGATGGCTACCGCCAGCAGGTAGGAATTCGTGAACCCGAACCAGCGCGGCAGGTAGAAACCGGCCGCGAAGGCACCCAGTCCAGCACCCAGCGTGTTGATCGCATATAGCAGCGAGGCCGTCATGCCGAGGCTGTCGACACGCCGCACGAGGTGCTGGCTCATCAGCGGGAGCGTCCCGCCCATGAAAAAGGCAGGGGGAAACAGTATCCCGATCGCCAGCGCGAATTTGGTAACCACAAACGCCGCATGTCCCGGCCCGAAGAGGCCGAACAGCTGCGAATAGACCGCCTGATAGGACTGCAACAAGAAGAAATACAACAACGCGCTGACGGCGACACCAACCTCAAGCAAGGCGTAACCCTGCAGCGGGTAGCGCATGTGACTGGCCCGCTTCCCCCAGACATGACCACCTGCCGCGATTCCCAGAAAAAAAGCCGCCAGGGTTGTCGCCGCGGCCTGCGCGGTGTTTCCGAACAGCAGGCCCAGTTCCTTCATCCACAGGACTTCATAGACCAGCCCCGTGAAGCCCGAAACGAAAAACAACACCTGGGTAGCGACGCGATGGAAACGGGTCATGGAGTGTTTTGTGAACGGTTTATGCGCATGACGTATCGTTGATACTAGCCAGTTTAAAGAGTCAGGGGGGTTTTTTACACACTCGGCACCGGCCCGAAAACGGCATATACCGGTAAGGGTCCCTGCCTCAGCGGCACGTGCCCCTCTGTCAAGGCCCTTATTGCCGCCTGGATACGTCTGGGCAGGATATCCTTCCCGGACTGCCCCGGCAGGAAAATCGCACGAACGTATTCATAATGACAAAAAAAACCCCGCCTGGTGGCGGGGGAAAACGCTTTTCAGCGTCGGAGGAGCCTTTACGACCGTGCAATGAACAAGCGTCTCTGGGATAAAACCGGCTGTGGACTCATATCACAGCCGCCTCTGCTGCACTGTCTGGTGAAACTATCGGCCCCGGGGGGGATTTCTTTAGCCCGGACGGCAGCCGTCCGACGCCCCGCCATGAGAGGATAACTTATTGAATTTAATAGCTATGGAAGCGAGCCGGGGGACTCCGTGGCGGGCTCGAGATGGTGTCTGCGCAACCAGGCGCTGGCACCGGCGGCGGTGAGGATGCACCAGACCGCGAACAGGGCGCCCGGCAGCGCCGTCTCGGGGGCAAAATGCTTGAGTGCCAGTGCGACACCCAGACCGGCGTTCTGCATGCCGATCTCGATTGCCAGGGTCAGGCGATGCCGGGCGTCGAAGCCGTACAGGCGCGCCAGCCCCCAGCCGGAGAGGTAGCCCGCGGCATTCAGCACCACCACCATAGCGATCACCCAGCCACCCACCGCGGCGATCCGCTCCTGGTTGGCGGCCACGGCGTAGCTGCAGATGATGACGATGGCGAGCGCCGCAACCGCCGGTGCCAGGCCGCGCGCCAGCGCGAGGTGACGCCCCAGGTGGCGATGCAGCAGCATCCCGGCCCCCAGCGGCAGCACCACCGTCAGCAGAATCGTCTGCATCATCGGCCAGAAGGGGATCTCCAGGAACACCCCCCCGAGCAGCTTGACCAGCGTCGGGGTCAGCAGAGGTGACAGGAAGGTGGCCACCGTGGTCATGGCGACCGAGAAAGCCACGGCACCGCCGGCCAGGTAGACGATCACGTTGCTGGCCATGGCGCCGGGCGCACAGGCCACGATAATGAAGCCGACGGCCACGGCCGGCGGCAGCGGGCTCAGCATGGCCACCGTGAAACCGAACAGCGGCATCACCGTGTACTGGGTCAGCACGCCGAGTCCGATGCGAGCGGGCCGGCGCAGGGTGTCCCGAAGTTCGTCGGCTTCCAGCACCACCCCCAGGGCGAACATGGTCGCGGCAAAGAACCACAGGAAGCTCTCCCGGAACACCAGGAACAGGGGCGGGTGCAGGTAGGCCGCCACCGCACCCAGCAGGGTAATCGGTGCCAGCCGGTTGGCGATGAACCGGCACAGGGCAAGCACGGTATTCATGCCGGCATCCGGAAACCGTTCAGCGCATCGCCGGCAGATGCCGGCTCAACCAACGGTATCGCAGTGTGTTTGGGCATGAAGGTTACGCTGACGCCCGGCCAGCTGTGCGATAACACCTGCCTCATTCAGCAGCGCCTGCAGTGGTGCCGGTCGGGCCGCCGTGTTCCCGAGGGGTAGCCGGTCCAGCCGCTCATGTCGTCTTAGCAGGACAAAGTAATCCGGCGAGGCGAGGTGCCTGGCGGCCAGCGCGAAGCCACGTTCCAGATGCGGGCGCGCCGCCTGCAACTTGCGACTGATCAACAGTTGCCCGTACACAAGCTCCAGCAGCGCGCGGCCGGCGTCGTCCAGAGGCAGGGAAGCCAGCTGCAGGTACTTCAGTTCGGCACCCGACTCCAGCCAGTAGTGACACACCAGGGAGAGCAGCTCCAGCCGGAAACAGGACTCGCCCCGGCACAGGCCGGTCTGGCGCCGGTGCCTGGCCGTCTCGTCCAGCAACCGCGCCTGGTACGGCGACAGGGGATCGGCATACCAGGCGGCCAGGGCGGGTTCGACATCATCCAGCAATGCTGCCGGCGCAGTACCGCCATCTAAATCCCTAACAGTCTGTTTTTCCTTGATGGACACCATCACACGAGCTTACACGGCGTTCGAAACGAATGGTACCAACACCCAACCGGGCAACGGGGACTGACCCTGAACGCCGTGCACGGTACACTCTAGTCCTGGTTCATTGCAGGAGCCCGCAAGTGGCAAAAACCGACCCGTTAACAGGACGCTATCCAAAGACCCGGATGCGGCGCATGCGCAGGGATGATTTTTCCCGGCGCCTGATGCGTGAAAACCGCCTTACTGCCGACGACCTCATCTATCCCGTATTCGTACTCGAAGGCCAGGGCCAGCGTGAATCGGTACCCTCCATGCCCGGCGTCGACCGCCTCAGTATCGATCTCCTGCTGAATGAGGCAGCCGAGGTGCATGCACTGGGCATCCCCGCCATGGCCCTGTTCCCGGTGACCCCGGCAGAGCACAAGTCCGAGGATGCGCGCGAGGCCTTCAATCCCGAGGGACTGGCCCAACGGGCGGTGCGCGCCCTGAAGGAACAGCTGCCGGAACTCGGCATCATCACCGATGTCGCGCTGGACCCGTTCACCACCCACGGCCAGGACGGGCTGATCGATGCCAGTGGTTATGTCGTCAACGATGAAACCGTGGAGGTGCTGGTCAAACAGGCCGTGTCGCATGCCGAGGCCGGCGCCGATATCGTGGCCCCCTCCGACATGATGGACGGCCGTATCGGCGCCGTGCGCAGCGCACTCGAAGCCGCGGGGCAGCACAACACCCGTATCCTGGCCTACTCGGCCAAGTATGCCTCCAGCTTTTACGGCCCGTTCCGTGACGCGGTCGGCTCGGCCGCCAGCCTCGGCGGGGGCGACAAGTACAGCTACCAGATGGACCCGGCCAACAGCGACGAGTCCCTGCGCGAGGTAGCGCTGGACCTGGAGGAGGGCGCGGACATGGTCATGGTCAAGCCGGGCCTGCCCTACCTGGACATCATCTGTCGCGTCAAGGAACAGTTCGGCGTGCCCACCTTTGCCTACCAGGTGAGCGGTGAGTACGCCATGCTCAAGGCCGCTGCACAGAACGGCTGGCTGGACGAGCAGGCCGTGGTGCTGGAGTCCCTGCTGGCGTTCAAGCGCGCCGGTGCCGATGCCATCCTCAGCTACTACGCCAAGACGGCCGCCCGCTGGCTGCAGGCGGCGCAGTGACCGATCACTATGCGGTGATGGGCAACCCGATTACCCACAGCAAGTCGCCGCGCATCCACACCCTTTTCGCCGAACAGACCAGCCAGGACCTGGAGTATTCGGCCATCCTGGTCGAACCCGGTCACCTTCCCGAGGCGGTGGCGGCGTTTCATGCCGATGGCGGCCGGGGTCTCAACATCACCGTGCCCTTCAAGCAGGACGCCTGGACACTGGCCGCACGGCGCAGCGCACGCGCCGAACGCGCCGGGGCCGTCAACACCCTGGTGCTGGAGAAGTCCGGCGAACATTTCGGTGACAACACCGACGGCGCCGGGCTGGTGCGCGACCTGCTGCACAATCACGGGGCCGGCATCAACGGCCGGCGGCTGTTGCTGGTCGGCGCCGGGGGCGCCGCGCGCGGCGTGCTGGAACCGTTGCTGGACGAACAACCGGCGCTGCTGGTCATCGCCAACCGTACCCCTGGCAAGGCCGTCGATCTGGCACGCCGGTTCTGTGAACTCGGCCGGGCGGAGGGCGGCGGTTTCGACGCCCTCGAAGGGCAGACCTTCGACCTGGTGATCAACGCCACGGCCGCCGGCCTGTCCGGCACGGTGCCCGACCTGCCGACCAGTGTGGTCGGAGCCGGGACCTGGTGTTACGACATGATGTATGCCGATGAACCGACCGCCTTCGTGCGCTGGGCCACGGCGCGCGGTGCGGCCCGTGCCCTCGACGGCCTGGGCATGCTGGTGGAACAAGCCGCGGAATCCTTCTGCCTGTGGCGGGGTATCAGGCCGGATACCGCTCCGGTCATCGCCGCCTTGCGCGCGCCGCGCTAGATGAACCCGCGCTGCGGCGCTCCCCACGTCGCCGTTCCTCGCCCTCCCAGGGAAGCCTGCGCCAGTCGAGCCGGCGGCGCTCGTTACCGGCCGCGCGGCGCTGGTATTCCCTGACCTCCAGGGTGTGTCCCTGGCAGATATAACCGTTCAGGCTGCCGATCAACTCGTCGGCATGGCGGACCGATTTCAGGTAGACCAGCCCGTAGCGGTGGACACCACCGCTGTTGTCGTGGCTCGTGATAATGCGGTGATGCGTGCCCGAGATGATCTGCGCCAGCTCGCCGAGGCGGCCGGTGGTGAACACCGGCGGCAGGTTGCCGATGTAGACGATCACTGGCCGGCCTGGTGGCGGTTCTTGAGTTCCGCGTAATGGCGGGCGGAATATTCCAGGAAGGCGCGTTCCTGGTCGCGCAACGGGCGCATGCGGCGCGCCGGCGAACCGACCCAGAGATAACCGCCCTCGAGCTCCTGACCCGGCGGCACCAGGCTGCCCGCACCCAGCAAGACGCCACTGCGCAGGACGGCACCGTCCATGACCGTGGCCGCCATGCCGATCAGGCAGCCATCCTCGACCGTGCAGCCGTGCAGGATGGCCTGGTGGCCGACGGTGATGTCCGCACCGATAGTCAGGGGAAAACCTCCCGGCGCGAATTCGCTGTCATGGCTGACATGCAGCACCGTGCCGTCCTGGATATTGGTACGCGCACCGATCGAGATGGAATTCACATCCCCGCGCGCCACTACCATGGGCCACAACGATACATCCGCAGCGATACTCACATCCCCGATCACCAGTGCGGTCGGGTCCACGTAGGCGCTCTTTGCAATGCGCGGTGTGCGGTCTTCAAAGTTCCGGATTGTCATGGCGGGTGAAGATAATGATTGCAGCTGCAAGATACAAGTTAACAGGCACGGTGGCTGATTTGCAGCCCTGTCAGGCCATGCTAGAGTTAACGCCTCCTGAATCACGTCAGGCTTCCAATTCCGAGAGGTAATCACCGGATGTCCAATCCCCTGCTGGAACTGCGCGGACTGCCGCCCTTTTCCGAGATCCGGCCCGAGCATGTCGAGCCGGCGATAGACACGCTGCTGAAACAGAGCCGCACCCGGGTCAGGGAGCTGCTCGATGAGAACAGCGTTTACAGCTGGGACAACCTGGTGGACCCGCTGGAGGCGATGGACGACCGCATCAGCCGCGCCTGGTCACCGGTCAGTCACATGAATTCGGTGGTCAACACCGAGGAACTGCGTGCTGCCTACACCGCCTGCCTGCCCAAACTCAGTGAATACAGTACCGAGATGGGACAGCACGAGGGCCTCTACCGGGCCTTCAGACAGATTGCGGACGGCCCGGATTACCAGGATTTCGACACGGCACAGAAAAAGATCATCGACAACGCCCTGCGCGACTTCCGCCTGTCCGGCATCGAGCTGGACCAGGCAGCGCGTGATCGCTACAAGGCCATCATGCAGGAGCTCTCGCAGCTGACCTCGAAGTTCAGCGACAACGTGCTCGATGCCACCAACGCCTGGCACCGGCAGATCAGCGACGAGTCGGAGCTGGGTGGCCTGCCGGAATCCGCCGTGTCCCTGGCCCGGCAAACCGCCGAACAGCGCGGCCTGGACGGTTTCGTGCTCACCCTGGAGTTTCCCTCCTACTACCCGGTGATGACCTATGCCGACAACCGCGCACTGCGCGAGGAGCTGTACACGGCCTACGTCACGCGCGCCTCAGACCAGGGCCCGGACGCCGGCCGCTGGGACAATGCCGCACTCATGGAACAGATTGTCGGCCTGCGCCACGAGGCGGCGAGGCTACTCGGCTTCGACAACTACGCCGAGCGCTCCCTGGCCACCAAGATGGCCGAATCCACCGACCGGGTCATGGAATTTCTCACCGACCTGGCCACGCGTTCGAAGCTTGCCGCCGAGCAGGAACTCGAGGAGGTGCGCGCCTATGCCCGCGAACACCACGGTCAGGACGCGCTACAGGCCTGGGACATCGGCTATTACTCCGAAAAACTGCGCCAGGACAAGTACGCCATCTCCCAGGAAGAGCTGAAGCCCTATTTCCCCGAGCCGCGCGTGGTGCAGGGCCTGTTCTCCATTGTCGAACGCCTCTACGGTCTGAGCATCGACAGCGTCAGCGGCGTCGACAGCTGGCACCCGGACGTGCGCTTCTACCGCATCCATGATGCCGCGGGCCGGCTGCGTGGCGAGTTCTACCTCGACCTGTTCGCCCGCCCGCACAAGCGCGGCGGCGCCTGGATGGACGAGTGCATCAGCCGGCGCCGGGTGCAGGAAGGGGTACAGACCCCGGTCGCCTACCTGACCTGCAACTTCACCCCGCCCATCGGTGACGACCCGGCGCTGTTCACCCACGACGAGGTGATCACCCTGTTCCACGAGTTCGGTCACGGCCTGCACCACATGCTGACCCAGGTCGACTACGCCGGCGTCTCCGGTATCAGCGGCGTACCCTGGGACGCCGTGGAACTGCCCAGCCAGTTCATGGAGAACTGGTGCTGGGAACGCGACGCACTGGACCTGTTCGCGCGCCATTACCAGGATGATACGACCATCCCGGACGACCTGTTCGAGCGCATGCGCCGGGCCAGGAACTTCCAGTCGGCCATGCAGATGGTGCGCCAGCTGGAATTCGCCATTTTCGATTTCCGTCTGCACCGCGAGTACGACAGCGGCCGGGGGGCGCGTATCCATGACATCCTCGAGGAGGTGCGCCGCAACGTGGCCGTGATCCAGCCGCCGGCATACAACCGCTTCGAGAATGGCTTCACCCACATCTTCTCCGGCGGCTACGCGGCCGGCTACTACAGCTACAAGTGGGCGGAGGTGCTGTCTGCCGATGCCTTCTCGGCCTTCGAGGAGACCGGGATCTTCAATCGCGACACGGGTGAGAAATTCCTCAACAGCATCCTGGAGCAGGGCGGCTCCCGCGAGCCGCTGGAACTGTTCGTGGAATTCCGCGGCCGCGAGCCGACCATCGATGCCCTGCTGCGCCATTGCGGTCTGGCTGAATCCCCGGCATGAAGATCGCCACCTGGAACGTCAATTCCCTCAAGGTACGCCTGCCCCAGGTGCTCGACTGGCTGGCGACCTCGCAGGCCGACATCCTCTGTCTGCAGGAGACCAAGCTGACCAACGAGAACTTCCCGGCCGCTGATATCGAGGCCGCCGGTTACCGGGTCGTGTACTCGGGGCAGAAGACCTACAACGGCGTGGCCATCATCAGCAAGCGGCCGGCGGACGAGGTGCTGACCGATATCCCCGGCCTCGATGACCCGCAGCGCCGCATCCTGGCCGCGACCATCGAGGGGGTGCGCGTCCTCAACCTGTATGTGGTCAACGGCCAGGAGGTCGGCAGCGAAAAATATGCCTGGAAACTCGATTGGCTCGCCCGGGTGACCGACTACATCCAGGAGCAGTTGAAACACGAGCAGCGCCTGGTGGTACTGGGGGACTTCAATATCGCCCCCGAGGACCGCGACGTGCACGACCCCGAGGCCTGGCACGAACGCATCCTGTGCAGCACCCCCGAGCGCGAGGCCCTGCAGCGGATCATGGAGCTGGGACTGGTCGATACCTTCCGCCTGTTTCCCCAGGAGGATGCCAGCTTCAGCTGGTGGGACTACCGGGCCGCCGCCTTCCGCCGCAACCGGGGGCTGCGCATCGACCTGATCCTGGCCAGCCGGGCGCTGGCCGAGCACTGCAATGCCTGTAGCATCGACAAGGAGCCGCGCCGCCTGGAACGCCCCTCCGACCACACCCCGGTACTGGCCGAATTTAATATGTAGAGATTACAATATTTTTATAGATAACTATAATTATTAATTATCTATTTGTTTAATAAAAGATATCCAACAACTACCGGTGGACCAGCATGCCCTATAAAGACCTGCGTGATTTTATCCAGCAGCTCGAGCAACGCGGCGAACTCAAGCGCATCAGCCGCGAAATCGATCCGCAGCTCGAAATGACAGAGGTCTGCGACCGCACCCTGCGGGCCGGCGGCCCGGCCCTGCTGTTCGAACACCCGACCGGCCATTCCGTCCCGGTGCTGGCCAACCTGTTCGGTACCGCGGAGCGGGTGGCCCTGGGCATGGGCGCGGACTCGGTGGCGGCCCTGCGCGAGGTGGGCACCCTGCTGGCCGCACTGAAGGAACCGGAGGCGCCGCAGGGGGTGAAGGACGCCTGGCAGAAACTGCCCCTGTTCAAGAAGGTGCTCGACATGGCGCCGAAGCTGGTCAAGCAGGCCCCCTGCCAGGAACGGGTCATCGAGGCCGGCGCCGTCGACCTGGCCACGCTACCCATCCAGACCTGCTGGCCGGAGGACGCCGGTCCGCTGATCACCTGGGCGCTGGTGGTGACCCGCGGGCCGCACAAGCCGCGCCAGAACATGGGCATCTACCGCCAGCAGGTCATCGGCCGCAACCGGGTCATCATGCGCTGGCTGGCGCACCGCGGCGGTGCGCTGGACTACCGCGACTGGTGCGCGGAGCACCCGGGCGAGCCCTTCCCGGTGGCCGTGGCCCTGGGGGCGGACCCGGCCACTATCCTCGCCGCCGTCACCCCGGTGCCGGACACCCTGTCCGAGTATGCCTTCGCCGGCCTGCTGCGTGGTGCCAAAACCGAGCTGGTCCAGTGCCAGACCAGTGAGCTGCAGGTCCCGGCCAGCGCGGAAATCATCCTCGAGGGTCACATCCAGCCGGATGATACGGCCGACGAGGGTCCGTTCGGCGACCACACCGGCTATTACAACGAGGTGGAGCGCTTCCCGGTTTTCACCATCGAGCGCATCACCCACCGCGAGGACCCGATCTACCACAGCACCTACACCGGGCGGCCGCCGGATGAACCGGCTGTGCTGGGCGTGGCACTCAACGAGGTGTTCGTACCCCTGCTGCAGAAACAGTTCCCCGAGATCACCGACTTCTACCTGCCGCCGGAGGGCTGTTCCTACCGGGTCGCCTGCGTGAGCATGAAAAAGCAGTATCCCGGCCATGCCAAGCGCGTGATGTTCGGCGTCTGGTCCTTCCTGCGCCAGTTCATGTACACCAAGTTCGTGATTGTCACCGACGACGACATCAACGTGCGCGACTGGCAGGACGTCATCTGGGCCATCAGCACCCGCATGGACCCGGCACGCGATTGCACCCTGATCGAGAACACCCCCATCGACTACCTCGATTTTGCCTCGCCGGTCGCGGGCCTGGGTTCCAAGATAGGCCTGGATGCAACCGGCAAGTGGCCGGGCGAAACCATGCGGGAATGGGGTCGCCCGATCAGCATGAGTGATGAGGTCAAGGCGCGCATCGACGCCATCTGGGACGAACTGGGAATCGACGCGGACTGAAAACCTGGCAGATTCGGGAGAATTTCGTGTGCGAAAGAAGGACATAGTGACTGCTAGACTTAGCCCTATGAAGAACCATCACACTGTTTCGTTACTGCTTGCCGTTATCGGACTGACGGCCTGCCAGGGCGGGCTCGATCTACGCTCCGGTGACACCCAGTTTCACCGGCTCACCGGAGGCGAGGTCATCCTGCACCGCGACGTCACCATCAGTCCCGGCCATGTCCGGGCAGTATTCCAGGACGGTGTACAGGCACACGCCGCCAGCGAATACGAACCGCACTGCGAAATCGAGGTGAGAAAGCTCGGCGAGGCACCGCAAACCGTACCGGCCGGCCGCTACCGGATCGGCAAGGTCCGTGGCGACATCCACTATGTCGAGCAGCCGCTGAACAGGCTGATGCTGGCCGCGCTCGGCGACATGACCCTGGCATCGGATTCCTCGTCCGAGTGGTACATGCATGCCTATCACATGACGCTGCATTCCGATGCACACCCGGAAACGCCGATCCTGATCTGCGGCAGCGCCTTCAATTACCCTTTCCATGTCGCTTACCCCACCCTGCAGGAGATGCAGGCGGCACTGGGCGATTATGCGACCCTCAAGCCGCGCTGACTGAATTCGAAAAAGGGGGCGCGCTGATTTTCCAGTGCCGGAAAACCGGGTTGTGCCGCCCCGATTCCTAGCCGGCCAGGTCCTCGCGCTCCTCGATGGCCTCGATAAACCGTAACCGCATGGTCCTGTCCCCGCGTTCCACCTGATAGCCCTCGGACCACGACAGCATTTTCTGCAATTCCTCACGACGGGCGCCGGCATCCTCGCCAACCAGCAGAATGACCAGGTAGGGCTTGTGGCAGCCGGTGAAGTGCTGAAAACGCAGGCGCGGATTGGTCAATTCACGGACCCGCACAGGCAACCCACCCCGGGCACTGATTTCCACCTGCGGACAGGCCACCAGCACAAAGCGATCAGGCAGTCTCCCGTGGTTGCGCTGCCAGCCC
>CAMYJZ010000033.1 GCA_947258845.1 uncultured Ectothiorhodospiraceae bacterium
ATCTGCTGAATATGATTCTAATGGTGATGGAAGCTACGATATCGATTATGAATATGACTACTTTGAGGAAGTTAAAACGAAATCTAACAAGCGCCTCCACATCGACGCGGCCCCGCCGCGCGACTGAGGCGAGACGTTAGGTAAAAAAGAGATTGTTAATATGCTCGAATGGATAACTAATCCTGAGGCATGGATAGCTCTAGGTACGCTCATCGCGCTGGAGATCGTGCTGGGCATCGACAACATCATTTTTATATCTATTCTCGTTGGCAGGTTGCCTGCTGAACAGAGGGATTTAGCTCGGCAATTGGGCTTGGGACTGGCTATGCTGGCCAGGCTTGCTCTGCTTTTCAGTATCGTATGGGTGATGGGGTTAATAGACCCTTGGTTTTCTGTATTAGATAACGAGATTTCTGGCAGAGATATTATCCTGATACTTGGCGGTCTTTTTCTTTTGGCAAAATCAACCCATGAAATACATAACAGTCTGGAAATAGTGCAACAGACTGAGACGGCTACAAGGCCAACTGGATTCTATTCGATATTGGCGCAAATCGCAGTTCTGGATATTGTTTTTTCACTTGATTCAGTCATAACCGCAGTGGGGCTCGTTGAGCATATATCCATTATGGTGATAGCAATCATAATTTCAGTCGGCGTTATGTTATTTTCAGCAAAACCGATTGGTCTATTTGTGGATAGGAATCCTACAATTAAAATGCTTGCATTAGCCTTTCTGCTTCTAATTGGCGTCACATTGATAGCAGAGGGCCTTGATGTGCATGTACCTAAGGGATACATCTATTTTGCCATGGCTTTCTCTGTTGGAGTCGAAATGCTCAATATGAAAGCACGCAGGAAAAAGGTAGCCGAGGTAATTCATTTATCAAAAAAGATATCAGATGACAATATTGCCTAGCAATCTGCTCGACAAAGGACTGGCCTCCTCGCTACTCCTCAGCCAGCCTCTCTACCAAAACGTTAGTTGACTATATCAATGAAGACACAGGTCGAATTCAAGTCATCCAAGTTCCCACCGTATGAAGGTGAGGAAGAAGAGATTAACCCTGGTCTCTGGGGTAGGAGACTTGCCGAGTACCTGGTTCAAAAGCTCGCAGATTCAGGTGTTGAGACAGAAGATATTATTGCGGAGGACTGGGGCTACTATGTCCCAGTTCGTAATGAAGGGATCGAGATAGCCTTATGTTGTGGGCACCAGGATGGAGACGATGATGAATTCCTGTGTTTCACAGAGCCTAGCAAGCCCATAGCGAGGAAGCTATTCAGAAAGGTAGACGCCACTGCCCAGCTTTCCAGACTTGTTGACGCGCTTGAAAATATTTTGTCGTCTGATCCAGATATTAATAAAATTGTGTGGACAGAACCGAATTAAAAGTCACCTAGCTAATCGCCCCAGACGGACAGCTTCGCCGCCACTGGACTCTGCCATGATGTGTAATAAATCCTTGACAGCAAAATGAGTAAAAAACGATACCCGCTTCCGAAACGGTTTACTGCAGCCTTGTCCGAAAAAGCATATTCAAAGTTGAGGACACTGAATTCTAAATATGGTTATGGCAATAATTACTTGCTAACCATTCTTCTGGAAAATCTGGAAGAAATAGTGAATAAGGATGAGTTAGATAAAGCTTTTGATAATTTCAAGGAAAAATACAGTACGCCGGCGCCAGGTGACATGAGGAAGTAATCATCAATATTATCAGCGAAATGGGGCATAAATAAATGACACATAACAATGCGCTCCAGCCGACATCTTCAGAATAAATATTAAGTAATGAAGAAATTAATTATAATTTTTTGTGGGTTGGTTACTATAGGCATCATATACCTGTCAGTCGAAGGAAGTAAAATGCAGGAAATCAGGACTGAAATAGATATATCGGCACCACCATCCAAGGTATGGTCCGTCATAACGAACATTAACAAATGGAAGAGTTGGAGCCCAATTATTAACGACTCACAGGGTACTGTCTCTGTTGGATCTAAACTCAGTATAACCATGACGGGTAAAGAGAAAGGCAAGGATGGTCCAAAATATAATCCAACGATCACTGATCTTGATGAGCCATATTATTTTCGATGGCGCGCGCATATATTGACTGGATTTATATTTACTAACGACAAGATATTTGAACTTGAAGAAACCAACTCAGGCACGCGATTAACGCACAAGGAATTGTTTAGTGGGTTACTTGCACCGGTTCTTTGCGGGCAGATGGAAAAAGGTGTTCCCCCGATGCTGAATTCAATGAATAAGGCATTAAAGGAGTTGGTTGAGAAATAAATTATCTAATTTATGTATTGAGATACCATATGTATGGTTTAGCTCAATCAACACGTAACAATGCGTTCATGCATGGCGCAGGCGAACACTGCCTGCTCTCTTCAACTAGAATATACTGAATTCCATTCGAAAAAGAATAATTTCAGGTCCAGCTGCATCCTTACGGACCAATGAAGAGATACGTTTATCGTGACTTTTCCAATCGATCCAGGTAGATCAAATATTACTTGCGCAAGCTGCGAGGCATGTTGCTGCCTTCTGGAAGTTATGCTCATTACCGATACCGGAGTGCCCGATCATTTTATCGAGACAGATACGTGGGGAGCCAGAAGAATGGCACGGCTAGAGGATGGCTGGTGCTCGGCCCTGGACCGAAACACCATGCTTTGCATGATTTACGAGAAGCGGCCATGGATTTGCCGGGAATTCGAGACGGGGGGATACGAATGCATTTCGCAGCGATCCACCGAGTTGTAGATGCATGACCAGGCCAATTACCCGGACAAGCTGGTGCGTTACCTGTCTTGTGCATAAGCAGAAGGCACCCCCTTTAACTTTCCCGAGATTTGCGACAACTTTGAGAAACATGTGAATTGTGTTGTCGTTGCAGCAAGATGGGATGGAACAGTAATTGAAACAAATGCCAGGATCTACCGGTCGGTATCTCATGCGTTATAGATGAATCCATCCTGAACGACGGAAAACTTGAGCCCAAGTAATGCATCTACGTTGCCATCGGGGTATCGCATGAAACTGGCTGCGACCCACCGCCAAAATGAAACAACATTATCTTTACGTGAACAATCGGTAAATTTTTCGGTAGAGGTAATCAGTAATCAATCCCTCCCTAACAGGTTGTACAATCACGCTCTCGCGTAACGTAGGCGCTAACGTGCACCTCTCAATTAACTACTCAAACTTAAGTTAAAGCAACAAGAGGAACGCGATGCATGCACGAAATCAGACATAGAATTGGAATTGCCTGCTCACCAGACACGGTTTACACGGCATTAACCACGGACAATGGACTTTCCCGGTGGTGGACCACCGACACTTCGGGTGCTGGAGGAGTAGGGTCAGTTATTAGATTCAGGTTTAATGGTATGGGGCCTGATTTTGAGGTAATCGAGTTACAAACTGATTCTATTGTGCGTTGGAGGCACTCGGGAGAAATGCCGGAAGCCTGGATTGGCACTGAAGTGTCTTTTCATCTGAAGAGTAGCGGAAGCCAGACATATGTACTATTTCTGCATTCCAACTGGAAGGAGCCATCGGATTTTATGGGGCACTGCAGTACCAAGTGGGCCGTATTCTTGCTGAGCCTGAAGGAAGCAATTGAAACAGGCAGCGGCAGGCCGTATCCCAACGACGTCCATATCGACCATGATGAGTAAATTAACGTCTGAAAAGACGCCACAACGCCTGCGAATTGAGGAAAATAATCATGAACGAATCTTTTAAGCAACACGGTGCTTTTAGCTGGTCCGAGCTGATAGTTGATGATGTTGATTCGGCGATTGGCTTTTACACCGATGTGATTGGCTGGGAAATTGAAGAAATGGAGATGCCGCAAAACAAATACTATGTCTTAAAATCCGACGGTGTTCCAGTTGGCGGCATAATGGGCAAGCCGGAAGGCGGTAAGCAGCTGCCGGATCACTGGGGAATCTATATCACCGTTAATGATGTTGATGAAACTCTAGCAAAGGCAGAAGCGAATGGTGGCAAGGCAATTTATCTTCCTATGGACGTGCCAGGCGTTGGCCGAATGTGCGCGATAACGGACAGGAGTGGGGCTGTATTTTCAATCATTACATATGAAGATAAGGCGTAATTTATCATGCAGAATGACTGATTAAGGTTTGTCAGCCTCCCGGGTTATTGGCTGTTATTTATGGCCTTGTTTGCGCTGTGCGGCGAGCCCTATCCTTTTTCCGACTACCGAACCAGCCACCCAGCAGGCTGGCAAGGGCCAGCGCCAGTACCGGCAGATTCCCGAATCTCACGTAGGGCGTGGCACCCTGCTGCGGGACCACCGTGCCGCTCACCACGATCTCCTCGAACTGCCGGCTACGCGCCGTGATCCGGCCGCTGTGGTCGATGATGGCCGAGATACCGGTATTGGTGGCCCGCAGCAACGGTCGCCCGGCCTCTTTCGCGCGCATGCGCGACATCTCCAGGTGCTGGTGCGGTGCCAGTGAATCACCAAACCAGCCATCGTTGCTCACGTTGACCAGCAGGGCCGCCTCCGGCAGGGCCTGGATGATCTCCGCACCGAACACGATCTCGAAGCAGATCGAGGACGCGACCGGCATACCCGCGGCCCGCAGCAGCGCCTGCTCGTCGTCGCCGGCCGAGAAATCCGCATTCGGGACCGCCAGGGCGTCCAGCCGGTCCCCCAGCAGCCAGCGCATGGGCAGGTATTCACCGAATGGCACCAGGTGCCGCTTGTAGTAAAATCGGCGCGCGTCACCGATGCTCATGATGCTGTTGTAGTAACGCCATGCGCTCATGTCCAGCACCGGAATCCCGGTCAGCAAGGTGGTGCCGCTCGCCTGCAGTTCCGTCTCCAGGTAGGGAATGAAGTTGTCCGCCACCTGGTGGTAGAACGCCGGTATCGCGGTTTCCGGCCAGACGACCAGGTCCTTGTCCTGCTGCGCAAAGGTGAGTGCCGAATAGCGTTCCAGGGTGTACAGCAGGTTCTCCGGCGCCCATTTGTTCTCCTGGGGAATATTGCCCTGCACCAGGGCCACCTGCAGGGCTTCGCCGCGCGGCCCGGTCCATTCCACCCGGTCGGCGAAATAGCCGCCGAGCCAGAGCGCGCCCAGCAGGGCCAGGCTGGGGACGCGCAGCCGCCCCCTCAACAAGGCCAGCAACAGGGCCGCACTCAGGGCCGTCGCCCAACCCACACCGTAATTCCCCAGCAAGGTGGCAAAACCGGCCAGCGGACTGTCGATCTGGCTGGTGCCGATGGTCAACCAGGGGAAGCCGGTGAACAGCCAGCCGCGCAGCCACTCGGCCAGGACCCAGCCGGCGGGAAACACGGCCACCACCACCGGCCAGGACCCACCCGGCGCCATGCGCCTGAGAACATAACCGAGGATAGCGGGATACAAGGCCAGGACGACAACCAGCGCGGCGGCCACCAGGCTGGCGGGCAACAAGGGTACCTGTCCATAGGTATGGACGCTGACATACACCCAGGAGACGCCCGCGCCAAAGTAGCCAAGCCCGAACAGGGCGCCATGCCAGAAGGCCTGGCGCGGGCTGTCCAGCAGCCACTGGTTGAACAGGATGGCCAGCGAGAATATGGCGAGCGGAAACCAGCCCAGCGGTGCGAAGGCCGTTACGGCCATACCGCCGGCGACCAGAACAATCAGCCCACCGAATCGCTGTAGCGGGTTAGCCCGCATATTGCACCGGTATCCGGGATGATGGCGCAGGACAGGTGTGGCTGGACGCCGGTCTGGAGCAAAAGTCATAGCCGTAGCTATGACTTGAGTGAAAAACAAATTCAGGCATGCCTGGACAAGCCAGGGCCCGGATAGGACGCGGGCCGACTGGTGCAATATGCGGGCTAGTCACGACTCGTTGCTGTTTTCCACATCCGGAATGTCTGCGGGCCTGGGCAGCAGCGTCAGTTGCAACATATGGATACGGCGATTATCCGCACGCAGCACCTTGAACAGGAAATTGCCGATGACAACACGCTCGCCGCGTTTCGGCAGGTGACCGATGCGGTGGGTCACCAGGCCACCGATGGTGTCGAACTCCTCTTCCGGGAATATGCTGCCGAAATACTCGTTGAAATCCTCGATCGGTGTCAACGCCTTGATGGTGTAATGCATCTCACTGTGCTTGCGGATGGTGTCCTCTTCCTCCACATCGTGCTCGTCCTCGATCTCGCCGACGATCTGTTCCAGCACATCCTCGATGGTCACCATGCCCGCCACGCCACCGTACTCGTCCACGACGATGGCCATGTGATTGCGACTGGAACGGAATTGATTCAACAGCACGTTGAGACGCTTGCTCTCCGGCACGAATACCGCGGGGCGCAATATTTCGCGCACATTGAAACGGCCGTCGGTGCGTTCGAAGGCATACAGCAGCAGGTCCTTGGCCAGCAGGATGCCGACGATCTCGTCGCGACTTTCGCCGATCACCGGAAAGCGCGAGTGGCCCGACTCGACCACGGTGCGCAGCAGCGCCTGCGGATCGGCGTCACGGTCCAGCATCACCACCTGGGAACGCGGAATCATGATGTCGCGCACCTGCAGATCATCCACCTGCAACACGCCCTCGATCATCGCAAGCGCATCGGCGTCGTAGAGGTTGTTGCGTTGGGCGGTACGCAGCAGATCAATCAGCTGCTCGTTATCGGCCGGTTCCCGCAGCAGCGCCTGTCTCAGCCGGGCTGTCCAGGTTCGCTGTACGGGACCGTTGCTAGGTCGGTCTTTATTCATTAATAGTCAGCAAGTTATGGTATTTTTGTAACAGCATTTCTTATCTATTTTAAGGGACGTGTGGCACCACTATAACGACACTGATGCAGGTAGTTCCAGCCCGGTCGCCGGCTAAGCCGTCCCGGCGGGCCGGTAGGGATCGGCGTAACCAAGCGCGGCGAGCAGTTGCCTCTCCAGGTCCTCCATCGCCAGGGCGCCGGTCTCTTCCCGGTGGTCATGCCCGAGCAGGTGCAGAACACCGTGAATGACGATGTGCGCCCAGTGCGCCTCCAGGGGCTTGTCCTGCGCGATCGCCTCGGCGGCAACGACCGGTGCGCAGATGACCACATCTCCGATAAGCGCGGAGTTCACCCCCGGCAGGGGCTCATACGGAAATGACAACACGTTGGTCGCACCCTGCTTGCCGCGGTACTCGCTGTTGAGTGCCGTGATCTCCGCCTCGTCCACCACCCGCACGGTCAGCACGGCATCCTCCGCTGCGGCGGCCTTCAGGGCATGGCGTACATGCGCCCGGATGGTCTCGGCAGCAGGTATTCCGCCGCCGGCCACCGCGTACTGGATGTCGATGCGTTCCACCTTATCCTCCCCGTCCATATCATTATCCCTTGCTACTGGTGCGATCATAATCCTCGTAGGCCGAGATAATACGCTGCACCAGCGGGTGGCGCACGACATCATGCGAGGCGAAGAAGGTGAAGCTGATGCCCTTCTGGTTCTTGAGTACGTCGGCAACCTGGCGCAGGCCCGACTGTGTCTGTTTGGGCAGATCGATCTGGGTGATATCTCCAGTCACGACCGCGGTTGATCCGAAACCGATACGGGTTAGAAACATCTTCATCTGCTCGATGGTCGTGTTCTGTGCCTCATCAAGGATGATGAAGGAATCGTTCAGGCTGCGCCCACGCATGAAGGCGAGCGGCGCCACTTCGATGACATTGCGCTCGATCAGCTTCGCCACCCGGTCCAGCCCCAGCATTTCATACAATGCGTCATACAGCGGCCGCAGGTAGGGATCGACTTTCTGCGTCATATCGCCGGGTAGAAAACCCAGGCGCTCCCCCGCCTCCACCGCCGGGCGCACCAGCACCAGGCGACTGACCTTTTCCTGTGTAAGGGCCTGCACCGCGCAGGCCACCGCAAGATAGGTCTTGCCGGTCCCGGCGGGGCCGATACCGAAGTTCAGGTCATGGCGGATAATATTCTTCAGATAGTGGTCCTGGTTGACACCACGCGGGGAGATCGGCTTGCAGGGCGTGTGGATCAGTACTGCATCCTCACTGCCTGCCGCCCTGGCGCGGGTCTGGTCAGCTCCTGACTGCTGCAGGTAGAGGTGGACCTTTTCCGGTGTCAGGCCATCGTTCCCGGTCTCCCCATAAAGGCCTTCGAGGATCTCGCCGGCATGTGCAACCGCGCCCGACTCGCCAATGATACGGAAGCGATTGCCGCGGCTATTGATCTCCACACCGAGACGCTGTTCAAGCTGGTGCAGGTGCTCGTCGAATTGCCCGCACAAATCCGCCAGCCGCTCGTTGTCGGCCGGTTCCAGCGAAATATCGAGGGATTGTATCCGGGAGTTCAAGGCGGGGTCAGGCACAGTTCACTTCCGGAGCGCCCCTGGCCTCGCCTTCTGCCTGTGCAACAAGCTCGCCCCGCAACGAATTCGGCAGCGCCTCGGTAATGATCACATTGACGAATCGCCCGATCAACGCGGGGTCGGCGTCGAAGTTCACAACGCGGTTGTTTTCCGTGCGACCGGAGAGCTGGTCATCCCGCTTGCGCGAGGTCTTCTCGACCAGGATACGTTCGGTATTACCGACCATGCCCGCGCTGATTTCGGCGGCCATTTCGCTGATACGCGCCTGCAACCGCGCCAGGCGTTCCTTTTTGAGACTGACGGGGACGTCATCCTGGAGTGCGGCCGCAGGTGTGCCGGGGCGCTGGCTATAGATAAAACTGAAGGAGTGGTCGAACCCGACCGCCTCGATCAGGTCCATGGTCTGCTCGAAGTCGTCGCCGGTCTCGCCGGGAAACCCGATAATAAAGTCCGACGACAGGCTGATACCGGGGCGCGCCGCGCGCAGCCTGCGAATGATGGACTTGTACTCCAGTACCGTGTGGTTGCGTTTCATCATGGCCAGTACGCAGTCGGAGCCACTCTGCACCGGCAGGTGCAGATGCCCCACCAGTTCCGGCACCTCGGCATACACCTGGATCAGGCTGTCGCTCATTTCCAGTGGGTGCGAGGTGGTGTAGCGGATGCGGTCGATGCCGTCGATCGCGGCAATATAGGTGATCAGCAGGGCCAGGTCGGCGACTTCACCGTCGTGCATGTCGCCGCGATAGGCATTGACGTTCTGGCCCAGCAGGGTGACCTCGCGCACACCCTGCCCGGCCAGGGCGACGGTCTCGGCGATGATGTCATCAAACGGCCGGCTGACCTCCTCGCCCCGGGTATAGGGCACCACGCAAAAGCTGCAGTACTTGCTGCAACCCTCCATGATGGACACAAAGGCCGTCGGTCCCTCCGCGCGCGGTGCCGGCAGGCTGTCGAATTTCTCGATTTCCGGGAAACTGATATCGATGACCGGGTGCCGGGCACGCCGGGCTTCATCGATCATGGCGGGCAATCGATGCAGTGTCTGCGGCCCGAATACCAGGTCGACATAGGGTGCCCGGGCACGGATCGCCTCGCCCTCCTGGCTGGCGACACAGCCACCCACGCCGATCACCAGGCCCGGCCGCGCCTCCTTCAGTTCCTTCCAGCGACCCAGTTCGGAGAAGACCTTTTCCTGGGCCTTCTCGCGGATGGAGCAGGTGTTCAGCAACAGCACGTCGGCCACGGCCGGATCAGTGGTCATCTCGAGGTGATGCGAGGCGGCCAGCACGTCCGCCATCTTGGCGGAATCGTACTCGTTCATCTGGCAACCGTGCGTCTTGATGTAGAGCTTGCCTGTCATACCATTTCAAGAAAGATCAATAAACTTCGGTAATCGGTTGAATATACTTTGTTTCCCCGCCGCTTTCCATCCGGAAAAAAGTCCATCGCCACGAGTCCGCACGGAAAACAAAATCATTTCACCGCGGAGACGCAGAGGACGCGGAGAAAAGAAATAATCACTCACCGCAAAGACGCAAAGGGCGCAAAGAAAAGATTGAAAAAATTAAAGATAAAACCCCGTGACATCCCCATGCAAGGAAAAATCCATGCCTGTTGCATTCAAGTTTTCGAATAAATTCGAGTTCTTGCAGGAATAACCTGGTTTTTACATTAGTTGTTATTTACTTTGCGCCCTTTGCGCCTTTGCGGTGAGATTCTTCTATTGTTTTCCCCCGCGCCCTCTGCGTCTCCGCGGTGAATAGGGTTGTGAATAAACACTGTAAAAAAAGGGAGTCGGCCGGTAAGCCGGGTTCTGTCGTGGACAGCCATTCGTCTGGGATGCACGTCACCGTGCACCTCGAGCGACCTACCCGGGAACCATGCGGGCCGCATGATCGTTCCCCTATTTGGTCTTGCTCCGGATGGGGTTTACCCTGCCACGCCTGTTACCTACGAATACGCTGGCGGGCGGTATATTTTCTGTGGCACTTTCCATGGACTCGCGTCCCCCAGGTGTTACCTGGCACCCTGCCCTGTGGAGCCCGGACTTTCCTCCCCGCAAGCGGGGCGACTGCCTGGCCAACTCCCGTGGACAAGTATATGGAAAAGCGGCGGTTACGACGACAGAAAAGTGTACCCAGACCTCATGCCCTGCAGAATATATACGACGCAACTAACTGATATAATTGGTAGCTACCTGTCAGCCCCAGGCAGTAGATGCCACCCGGGATTCCCTGGATCATGGCCCCCGCCGTTTGCGGAACAGCTGCCCCAGCGCCCGATTAAACGGATTGTCGCGCGACAGCCAGGGGATCACCGGGTGGCGGGCGCGCAGATTAAACTCCTTGCGCAAGCGCCGCAGGCCCGGATGCTGGTCATCGATCGCCAGGCCGCGGCGCAGTGCCATGTAGGCGCCACCCCTGACGCCCAGCTTGTATTCGGCCATGGCCAGGTTGTAGTACACCTCTACATCCACCTCCTCACCGACGGCCGCCTTGCGGCACAGCCGCACACCACTCCTGTCGCCCATGAAGACCCGCACCATTCCATGGAATGAGGTGTAGCGATTCTGAAAGATGTCATCCATCTCGGCCTGCTCGTCGGCAACCCGAAACTTATCCAGCGCCCCCTCCAGGTCACGTTTCTCATAGCAGCGCAGACCGTCGAGAAAGTCGCTACGCAATCGTGTCCGGCTGCCGGTCTCCCATGGGTCGTATTGCCCCATCGCCCTTCCTCCCTGTAGTCCTGCGCCAAAATAATTACGCCTGGAATATCCACCAGGCGCCTCGTCCTGTCCTGCGCCTGCACGAGCCACCTGTGCCAGCGGGAAGATTAAACCCTGCAGTGGGAAACGCAAGCCGCGTGTCTTGACGCGACCAGCAACTTCCAGCAATCTTGTGGCCCCTCGAACACCAGCAAAAACTACGGGACAGAATCCACAGGGATGAACATTCTCTTTGCCAGCAGCGAGGTCCATCCCCTGATCAAGACGGGGGGCCTGGCCGATGTCTCCGGCAGCCTGCCGCGTGCCATCCTGGGGCTGCACCATGACATTCGTGTCATCATTCCGGCCTACCGCGAAATACTCAGACAGGCCCAGCACCTGACACTGGTCGCCCACCTGGAGCTGGAGGGCATCAGCCTGCCGGTACGCATTCTGAGCGGGCGGCTCCCCGGTGGCAACGTAAAACTCTATCTGGTCGACTCCCCACCGCATTTCGACCGTACCGGCAAGCCCTACACCACCAGCAACGGCAGTCCCTGGTCTGACAACGCCGAGCGTTTCACTGTGTTCTGTCGCGCCATCCATGCGCTTGCCGTCAATGCCGCCGGTCTCGACTGGGAACCGGATATTGTGCATTGCAATGACTGGCAAACGGGTCTGGTACCGGTGATGCTGAAAGAAACGCCAGCGGCACCCGCCTCGATCTTCACTATCCACAACCTGGCCTATCAGGGATTGTTTGACTGGAAGACATTCAATGCGCTCAAGCTGCCTGCCGACTGGTGGTCGGTCGACGCCTTCGAGTTTCACGACAAGTTTTCCTTCATCAAGGGTGGCCTGGTCCATGCGGACTGGTTGACAACCGTGAGTCCGAACTATGCCAGGGAGATCTGCACCCCTGAGTTCGGCTGCGGACTGGAAGGCCTGATCACCCACCGCAAGGAGACCCTGACCGGCATCCTGAACGGTGTGGATTACACGGTCTGGAATCCCGGACGCGATCTGCACATCCCGGTGCAGTACAATCGCCGTTCCCTGTTCCACAAGACCGAAAACAAGCGCGAACTGCAGGAGCGCTTTGCCCTGCCCGTAGACAACGCCATACCCCTGTTCGCCGTCATCAGCCGGCTGGTCGAACAGAAAGGCATCGACCTGATACTGGATATCCTGCCGGAGCTGGTGAAACAGAACGCCCAGCTGGTGGTGCTCGGCAGTGGCGACAGCCAGCTGGAAGATGCCCTGCAACGGGCCGGTAGCCGGCACCCGAAGCACATCGGCATTCACATCGGCTATGACGAAACCCTGGCACACTGTATCGAGGGCGGGGCCGATATCTTCCTGATGCCCTCCCGATTTGAGCCCTGCGGTTTAAACCAGATCTACAGCCTGCGTTACGGGACCGTGCCCGTGGTGCGCCGCACCGGCGGTCTGGCCGACACCATTGTCGATACCACAGCCGAAACTCTCGCGGACAAGACCGCAACCGGTTTCTGCTTTCAGGCTTCCACAGCCCCCGCACTGTGGAGCTCGATCAAGCGCGCCCTCAATCACTACCGCAAACCCGATATCTGGGAGCAGATCGTGGACACCGGCATGCGCCAGGACTTCAGCTGGAAACGCAGTGCCCAGCAATACACCGAGCTCTATGCCCGGGTCATCGCCCAACGGCAAAAACGACCCCTATTGGAAAAGATTGCTGTTCAATAAGTTAGGACTATCTCCTCGAACTTCCCGGAGCAATCCCGAGAGGCTGTAAATCCACCGCGGAGGGGTATAATCCCCTCTCCCTGAATCGGAACGGGCCACGCCTAGTCGTGGCTTTTTTGTGCATATGAGAAAAACTGATACACCGCTATTCGATCAACCCCGGGACAAGGACCTGCGCAGCCGGGTACGACTGTTCGGCAACCTGCTGGGTGAGGTGCTGCGCGAGCAGGCCGGTGAGGAGATCCTGTCCGGCGTCGAGACCCTGCGCAAGGGCTATATCAAACTGCGCAAAGAGGAAAACCCCACCCTGCGTGCACGCCTCTCCAGGGTCATCGATTCCCTGGACCCGGATCAGCTGACCCATGTGATACGGGCATTCAATCTCTATTTCAGCCTGGTGAATATCGCCGAAGAATCCTTCCATCACGAACAACGCCGGCGCCAGGTCCGCAGGAAGGAACCCTTGTGGATCGGCTCCTTCCTGCAAACTGTGCAGGCATTCCACGACGAGGGGGTGGAGCCCTATCAACTGCAGATCCTGCTGAACCAGGCACTCTATTTCCCGGTATTCACGGCACATCCGACCGAGGCCATCCGCCGCACCGTCATGTCGGCACTGCGCCGCTTCTTCGTGACCAGTGAACAACTGGACGATATGCGGCTCGGCCGCGAGGAACGCAGGGAGATCACCGAAGACCTCAAGCGCCAGATACAGGTCCTGTGGAAGACCGACGAGGTAAGGGCGCACAAACCCACCGTCGAGGATGAAATCCGCAACGGGCTCTACTATTTTCGCGAAAGCCTGTTCGAGGCCGTACCCCAGGCCTACCGCTATCTGGAAAAGGCCATCCGGCTTGTTTATGGTGCTGACGGCGACGCCCCGCTGGTGACCGTTCCCGGCGGCATCATGCAATTCGGCTCCTGGATCGGCGGCGATCGCGACGGCAATCCCTTCGTCAAGCCGGCCACTACCGCAACCGCCCTGCGGCTTCACAGCCGCGAGGTGCTTATCATCTACCTGCGCCGCATCGAGGAACTGAGCTACCTGTTCACGCATTCCTCGCGACTGTGCTCCTTTTCGCCCGCACTGCTCGAGAGTATCCGCCGCGAAGAGCAGCAATTCAGCGACGCCTGCTCAGCCTTCCCGACCCGCTACCTGCATGAGCCCTACCGGCGCAAGCTGTGCATCATGCGTCATCGCCTGAAACTGAACCTGGAGGCCGTTATCGAGCGTCTGGACGACCCGGATATCGACACCTCGACACAACTGACCGGCTATGCCAGTGAACAGGACCTGCTGCAGGACCTGCAGCTGATCCGCGACTCCCTGATCGCAAACAATGATGCCGCCCTGGCGGAAGGCCGACTCAAGGACCTGGTCCGGCTGGTGGAGACCTTCGGCTTCTTCCTGATGCACCTTGATATCCGCCAGGAGTCGACCCGCCATACCGGAGCCATCAGCGAGATCTGCCATGCCCAGCCGGACGGCACAGACTATGAGGCACTCGATGAGGGCGCACGCCAGAAGTTCCTGACCCGGGCGCTGGCAACTGCGCCGCCAACGCTTGATCGCAGCGCCCTCTCGGCCGAGACACGCGAGACCCTGGAGGTATTCGATGTCATGCGGCGCATGCAGCAGGAGGTCAGCCCGAATGCCTTCGGAAATTACGTGATCTCAATGACGCACACGGCCAGCCATGTACTCGAGGTCATGTACCTTGCCTGGCTGACCGGCCTGGCCGGCAAGCAGGAGGATCAGTGGTTCTGCAATATCCGCATCAGTCCCCTGTTCGAAACCATTGAAGACCTCCAGCATGTAGAGGAGGTGCTGTCACAGCTCCTGGACAACACGAGTTACCGCACGCTGCTGAACTGCGCCTGCAAGTGCCAGGAAATCATGCTGGGCTACTCCGACTCCTGCAAGGACGGTGGCATACTCGCATCCAACTGGAGACTCTACGAGGCGCAGAAAAAGATCATCGCCATTGCCGATAAACACGGTATCCAGTGCCGGCTGTTTCACGGGCGCGGCGGGACCATCGGCCGCGGCGGCGGCCCCACCCACGAGTCGATCCTGTCCCAGCCGCCGGGCACGGTGCACGGACAGGTCAAGTTCACCGAGCAGGGCGAGGTATTGCGCTACAAGTACAGCAATACCGAAACCGCTGTCTACGAACTTTCCATGGGCGTCACCGGCCTGCTGAAGGCAAGCCGCATCGTGATCAGGCCGCATGATGATGATCGCCGCGATTACATGGCGATCATGGATGAACTCACCCGCCTGGGAGAGGCGTCCTACCGCGACCTCATCGATCATACCGGGGGCCTGTTTGATTATTTCTACGATGTCACCCCGGTCACCGAAATCGGCCTGCTGAACATCGGCTCCCGCCCCTCGCACCGCAAGCAGCAGGACCGCTCCAAGACCTCGATCCGCGCCATCCCCTGGGTGTTCGGCTGGGCCCAGTCCCGCCATACCCTGCCGGCCTGGTACGGACTCGGTACGGCCCTCGAGCAGTGGCTCAACGACGACCCGGCGCGCCTGCCACAACTGCAAACCATGTACCGCAACTGGCCGTTCTTTCATGTCCTGTTGAGCAATATCCAGATGGCACTGTTCAAGGGCGAAATGAACATCGCCCGTGAATACACCCGCCTGGCCAGCGACCCCGAATCGGCCGAGCGCATCTACCGCAAGATCAGTGATGAATACCGGCGCACCGTCGTGCAGGTGTTGCAAGTCTGCAAACTGCAACATCTGCTTGAGGAAAGCCCGGCACTTGGCCTGTCTCTGCATCGTCGCGATCCCTACCTGGATCCGCTGAACAACATCCAGATCACTCTGCTGGGACGCTACCGCAACAGCAGCCTGTCCGAAGACCAGCGTGAACGCTGGCTGCAGCCGCTGCTGCAGTCGATCAACGCAATCGCCAGCGGAATGCGCAATACCGGCTGACACCTGCAGCCAGGGACCATTCGCGGCCTGCCCCCGGGATAGGGTATAGTAGCCTTCATCCTCATCGAGCGGAGTCGGCCTGTCGATGGCAAATCGTCTTGCACTGATTGTCGATGATTCAAAGACGGCACGCGTCACCCTGCAACGCATGCTGGAGAATCACACTATTAATGTCGACACCGTTGAGTCGGCGCAGGATGCGCTGAATTACCTGGTCGACACGACCCCTGACCTCATCTTCATGGACCACATGATGCCGGGGATGGATGGATTCCAGGCCGTGAAGGCCATCAAGGAAAATCCTGCCACCGCCACCATTCCCATCATGATGTATACCTCCAAGGGTGGCGACCTGTACGTCAGCCAGGCACGCGCGCTGGGTGCGGTCGGTATCATGCCCAAGGAGATCCAGCCAGCCGAGTTGTTCCAGGTGCTCGAGCGGCTCGGCATGGTTACGGACCAGCGCAAGCAGACTCCAGCCGGTGACAGCCACTATGTCTTGCTCGACGAGTCACCGGATGTCAGCCCCAGTCCCGGCCGGGACACGATACAGGAAATTGCCAGGGAGGCAGCCGAATCCATAAGTCTGGACAGTGAGTTACAGCTGTATCTTGATGGACTGCTGGAGCGTCACCACGGCGACCTCAGGGCGGAAATCCAGCAGCTGCGTGAGGATCTCGGGCCGCCGGGCGGGCGTCGCCCGGCGGCGTTCAGCGGTGGGGTTTTCGTTCCCCTGGTGGTCCTGCTGATCCTGCTGATTCCATTGCTGTGGATGTACCGGCTCAGTGATGAAACCCAACGCGAGCTGGAGTATGCCCGGGGAGAGATCGACCGCCTGCAGAACCAGCAGCAACAACAGGTCCAACTGGCGAGCGCGGAAAGCGCCTCCCTGCGCAACCTGCTGGATGAACACAAAGGCCGCAGCAACGAACAGTCATCGTTACTGTACAAGAGCATCACCTGGGCCATTAACCAGAGCAGCCCCTACGATGTCCGTGAAGAGGCCTTCAGCGACCGGCGCCTGGCCATGGTGCATGAGCTGGTTTCGCGCCTGCATGCCCTGGGGTTCAAGGGCACGCTCAGGCTGGCGTCGCACCTGGGGGAATTCTGCCTGGCCGGCGATGAGGCCGAGGGCCATACACTCGCCCCCGCCGATCTGCCGGTGCGTGACTGTACCGTCTACGGACACCCCTTGCAGCACCTGCCGGCCATCGGCGAACGGCAGTCGATCGCCTTTGCCAATTTCCTTGCCACCTCCCCGCTGGTCAACGACAGTGGTATCAGGATCGAAATCGTCTCCCACCAGTACAGCCAGCCGCGGGTACCCTACCCGGCACGGCACTCCGATATCAGTGCCTTCGAATGGAACCGCATCGCCGCGATCAACAACCGCGTGGAGGTCCAGCTGCTGCCTTCCAGGCCCTGACCTGCCCGGCGCCGCGAGCCCCGCGGCTGGTTTCAGCCATCATCCGCCGGCGACCTTTCCATCAGTTCCGGCCACCTGATCAGCAGATAAGGCATGGACTCCGGTGAGTCCTGCAAGCGGGCGCCGGCCCAGGCGGCGGTCCTGAATGCCTTCCCGGTATAGTCCCGGTGACTGGCCAGCCGCCCCAGATCCAGCAAGGTATGGACCGCGACCCCGTTCACCGACAGCGTCGCCCCGTCACTGGCTGATTTTTCGCGTAGCCAAAGCTCGGTATCCGCCGGGGTGCTGTAAAACCCGCCCTCATCGGCATCCCAGTACCTGGCAAGCAGTGAATCGACCAGCTGCCGCGCCTGCCCCAGCCGGGCCTTCTCACCGGTAACCTTGAACAGGGTCACCAGTCCCTGGGCGAGCGCGGCATAGTCATCACTGAAACCCGGCACACCCCGCTCACCCTGACGCCAGTCCCGGTACAACACGCCGGCCTTCTCGTCATAGAGTTCATCCATGACAAAACTCGCCGTGGCCGTGGCCGCCGCGGTATATCGCGGCTCGTCCAGCAGGCGTCCGCCCATGGCCAGTGTCGTGATCATGTAGCCGTTCCATGCCGTTACGATCTTGTCGTCCACCGGCACCGGAGGACGCGCCTGGCGCGCCTTGAGCAGGCGCTGCTGTACCCCGGCATCGCGCTGCCCGGCACTGATCAGGTCGAGCTTGAACTGCCGGACCAGGGCCGCTGTATCCAGCGCCTGGTAAGGCACATTGCGGCCGGCCATCTCGCCCAGCGGATCGCTCAACGCATTGCCCTGCTCTGTCATGCCATAACGCGCTGCCGCCCAGTCGCGCAAATCGCCCTCGCCGAGGGCCTCGGTGAGCTGCTCCCAGGTCCAGGTGTAATACACCCCCTCTTCCATGTGCCCGGAGCGGTCATGTCGGGCATGGCTGTCCGCACTCAGGGCGGAATAGAAACCACCGCGATCGTCATGCATCCGCTCAAGGGCGAAATCGAGGATCTCACGCGCCACTCCGGCATAACGCGCATCCCGGGTCTGGCGATAGGCCACCAGGTAGGCACGCGCAACCAGCGCCTGGTCGTAGAGCATCTTCTCGAAATGCGGGACCCGCCACTCGAAATCGGTGGAATAACGGTGGATGCCACCCTCGAGCTGGTCGTAGATGCCACCCGCCGCCATCTTGTCCAGGGTATGCAGGGCCATATCAACGCCGGCCTGCTCCCCCGATTGCAACAGGAACAGCAGGCGCGCCGGCTGCGGGAACTTGGGCGCCTGGCCGAAGCCCCCGTGGAACTCGTCGTAGCCGGCGGCAAACTGCTTGCGGGCCCGGGCGGGAAGTTCGTCCGTCAGCCGCGACAGGGGGGTGACCGGAGAGGCCATCTCGCGCAGCATGGCCACGGCATTCTGAGCCGTTGCCCGAATGCGCTCCGGCGTCTCCCGCCAGATTTCATCCAGCGTGGACAGGATCTGCGTCATGCCCGGCCGGCCCAGTCCGGGTTCCGGTGGATAATAGGTCCCGCCAAAAAACGGGTGACCCTCCGGCGTGGCCCACACGGACATCGGCCAGCCGCCCTGACCGCTGGTCGTCACCACGTAATCCATGTAGGCCGCATCCACATCCGGGCGCTGCTCCCGGTCCACCTTGATGGACACGAAGCCCGCATTCAGGAGCGCGGCGATTTCGGGATTGCTGAACGATTCACGCGCCATCACATGGCACCAGTGGCAGGTGAAATAACCGATGGAGATGAAGACCGGTTTGTTCTCGCGGCGCGCCTTATCGAAGGCCTCCTCTCCCCAGGGGTACCACTCCACGGGATTATCGGCATGCAGGCGCAGATAGGGACTGGACTCCAGCGCCAGACGCCAGCCGCCGGTTTTCTCTTCGGTCGCGGCAGACAAGGTCGTCGCCAGCAGCAGGACGACAGCCAGGCAGGTCGAAAGGCAACGGTTCAATGTGACGGTCATGGGGTGCCAGATCCGGTTGAGGTGATGCATGATTGGATATCCCTGCAATTGAATTGGTTCCTGCCAAAGGCGGCTAGCGCCTGAAGAACAGGTTGATGATGATCGTCAGAATGACACTGATAACGATCATCGACGTGACGGGCAGGAAAAATCGGCCGTTCCCGCGCTCGATGCGAATATCGCCCGGCAGGTGTCCGAACCAGCCCAGTAGCCCCGGCACATAGATCAGTACCAGCCCGATCAGGGCGATGACCAGGCCGGTCAACAGCAACACCTTACCCAGCGTCATGGCTAAATACCGTGTTTATTCCGGGCAGCAGCAACATCCACGCATACCTGGAATAACATTGATAAAAACAACTCACGAAGTTCAATGAGGCATTCACCGTTGATACAAAAAACCCGACAAACTCGGCGCTCTCAGCGACTCTGCAGTTAACTGTCACAGATTCTAACCGGGCAATGGTATCCCTGCCTGCCAGTCATCCAGCGCCAGTACCGAGCGCGCATTGGCGCTCGTTTGCTGCGCCACCCGTTCGATCGGTTCACCGCGCACCTCGGCCAGGGCCGCCAGGCAGTATGGCAGGTACTCGGGGCTGTTGCGCTCACCCCGGTGCTGTGCCACCACCAGGTCAGGGGCATCGGTCTCCAGCACCAGCGCCTCCAGCGGCAGGCCGCGCGCCAGCGTGCGCAGCCGGGTCGAGCGTTCGTAGGTCAGCATGCCGCCGAAGCCGAGTTTGAAACCGAGATCGATGTAGTGCTGCGCCTGCTGCAGGCTGCCGTTGAAGGCATGGGCGATCCCCCCCGGCACCCGGGTTCGCCGCAGGGCGGCCAGCACCTGGTCATGGGCCTTGCGTACATGCAGGATCACCGGCAGCCCGCCAGCCCGCGCAATGGCGAGCTGGGCCTCGAACAGGGACTGCTGGCGCGTACGGTCGAGATCGTTGACAAAATAGTCCAGCCCGATCTCGCCGATGGCAACCGGACGCCGGCTGGCCAACTGCGACTCCAGGGCCTCCAGGTCAGATTTGCAATGCTGCTCCAGATAGACGGGATGCAGGCCGAGGGCAGGAAACAGGTCGGGCTCCGCTGTGCACAGACCCAACAGGCCGTCCCAGTCCTTTGCCTCCACGCCCGGCACCACCATCCCCGCCACTCCTGCAGCGCGTGCGCTCGCCAGCACGGCCTGCCGGTCTGTATCGAACTGCGCCACATCGAGGTGACAGTGGGTATCGATGATCTCCATGGACATCATTGTATGCCGGCACCACAGTCAAACACAGTCGATTTCTGGTATGTTCGTTCTGAAAAACGCATGCAAACACCCCCATGAATGCCGACGAACAGGATATCTCACCCGCCACCACCGATCCGGAGCGCCGCTTCGGTGGTATCCGTCGCCTCTACGGGGCAGACGCCCTGGACAGGTTCAGACAATCACATGTCAGCGTGATCGGCATCGGTGGTGTCGGTTCCTGGGCGGCCGAGGCGCTGGCACGTTCAGCCATTGGCCGGATCACCCTGATCGACCTCGACCACATTGCCGAGTCCAACATCAACCGCCAGCTGCATGCCCTCACGGGGACAATCGGCAGGGCCAAGGTAGCGGTGATGGCGGAACGCATCGTCGAGATCAACCCGGACTGCCGGGTGACGGCGCTGGAGGAATTCCTGTCACTGGAAAATCCTGATTCACTGCTGGGGCGGGGCTACGACTACGTGATCGACTGCATCGACGGCTTTCGAATCAAGACGGCACTGATCGCCTGGTGCCGGCGCCACAAGGTCCGTCTGATTACGGTGGGCGGCGCCGGCGGCCAGACCGACCCGACCCGGATCAGGGTCGCGGACCTCAGCTGCACCGAGCACGACGCCCTGCTTTCAAAAACCCGCAAACTGCTGCGCCAGGACCACGGGTTTCCCAGGAATCTGAAGCGACGTTTCGATATCCCCTGCGTCTACTCCGATGAGCAGCCGCTGTTTCCCGCCGAAGACGGCGGCATCTGCCACGACAAGCCGCACGACCCGCAGGTCGGCCGCCTCAATTGCGCCGGCGGCATGGGCTCGGCCACCAGCGTCACCGCCTGTTTTGGCCTGGTGGCCGCGGCACACGTATTGAAGAAGCTGGCGGGCTAGTCGTTCAGACATTCAGCAGGCGCGATCGATATCGGGGATTACCAGACAAGGCCGATATTGACACCGAAATTACGCGTCTCGCTCATGGGCTCGAACACCGTACCAACGATTATACCGTCCTGCAGCAGTGGCTCGGTCCGGCTGCGGCCCAGTTCCCAGAATTCAAACCACGGTGAAATGAAATACCGGAACCGGTCATCCAGCCGGTTTTCCAGTGACAGGGCGACACGGACGCCGGTTTTCTCACCCAGGTCCAGTTCCTTGTCATCGAACCTGCTGGCAAACTCGACCTCGATCCCGGGATCAACGGGCCGCAACAGCCGGATATCGGCACCGAGGCGAATCGATTCGCGCGGGCCGTGCTGCAGGCGCACACCCAGAAGGCCATACCACCAGTCGTAGGTCTCGAACAGGCCGCTGAGCGTGGCCGTGGAGCGGATCCCGCGTTCCCAGTAGCGGTAACCGGCGCCCGCATAAACATCAACGGCTGTTGAGGTGTGCCGGTAGACCTTGGCACCGGCGAGCAGACTCCAGTCCAGCAGATCTTCACCGGTCACCGTATCTGCCGGTCCGTGATAACCGACATTACCGGACCAGGCAGAAAGCGCCGTCTCGGCGAATAATCGGTCTTGCGACAGCGACAGGCCAAGGTTGACACCCGGTATCAGCCCGTTCTCGGTGTCGGCCACGGACCCGTCATCGAAGGTCTCGGTGTAGTCGAAGTCCAGCACCGAGAAGGCGACCCAGCCGGCCACCGGTTTATCGACAGGATCGGCGGACACCGGCCCCTGGAAAAGCAGGCAAATAAAGGCAGGAACGCACCATCGCATCGTGTTAATCCTAATAGACATGCATATGAAAACAGACAAAACATGCGGGCCGACGGGCCCGCATGTCTGAGTTCTGATTTAGACTGTTACCGGGAGTGCCTATATCGTCAGGTTCTCCCAGGTCTCGTTGATCGTGGCCTCGAACGTCCCGTCGCCGTTCGCATCCACCTCGATGAACACGCTGACCGAATCGATAACCGTCAACTGGCACTGTGATCCGGCTGCGCCTTCTATCAGCAGGACACCGCTACTCGGAAACTCGTCGGCAAACCCCGAAAAAGTTTCCACAGTATCGAAGGTCACTGAACCTCCCAGCGCTCCGATGTCCAGCTCACCGCTCATGTCAAGTGTGTAAACGAGGGTAAAAACATTCTCTGTCAACTCATACAGGTAATTGGCCAGGGTGGTAGTGACGCCAGACTCCGTCGCAGTCAAGGCGTTACCGCTAGCGGTCATAAACATCGTATTGCCTTCATTAACGCCAAGGGTAAGCGTCATGTCACCGTCACCCTCGAAAGTCGTCAGACCGTCATTAATCGTGAAATCGGTCAGCACCACAGCCACCGTGAGGCTATAGGGAGGAAATACGGGAACGCTGTTGATATTGCCACTGAATGACACAATAGTCATGTCGAATTCCCCGTTGGCCACTAGACCATCCAGTTCACAATTGTTCATTGTAAGAACCAGAATGTCCCCAACCGCGATAGTGGTTAGGGTCTGATCAGCAACATCACCAGTGATCGTGATGGTCCCCAAACCCACATTGTCACAGTCCTCTGTGATCGGCGGGCTGATTGCTACGCCAACGGCACTGCTTGCCAGGGCCTGTTCCCGCACCATGGCAAACCGGTCCAGTTGCTGCAGCACAAAATCGCCAATATTGAACTCACCCGAGGCCGTGTCGGTAACAACACCGATAACACCCCCCGTACCGCCCTCGGAGAGACCCTGCACCACATCTACCGAACCTACAACGGCAGCGGTCACGGGAACCGCGTTGTCCTCAGTAATATTGATGGCGGCACCGATATCGCCATCGTCGCCGCCAGCGACTCCACCGCCGCCTCCACAGGCAGCAAGCGTGATGACAACAAACATGGCAATGAATAATGTCCTTGTATCCTCCATGACATACCTCCTTCATTTCTGTTTAATACCAGACTTGGGACTCCAGTTCCCTAACATCGGTATAAGTATAATTCACGCACAAGAATTGACCTTGAGCGTGATCAAGTTATGAGCAATCAGGGACAAACCAGTACCTTTTGGCTAGTGCCAATGGGTTGGTTTTACAGCAGGAATATTATTCAGGCATAAAGCGCGCTGACAATGACAGCGCCCTTGTTACTGATACCCGACACTTTGGTATCAAACCCTGACATATCCGCCATGTCGTATTGCGATTTTACTCAATGAGGAGTGCTAAACGCAGGTTACCAGTCCTGGGCTAACAATCAATCGCAGCCATCGTCCTCGACCAGGATTTCATTAGTTGCTTCATCACGCACGGGCACACCCTGCTCATCGGTAATGACTGTTTTAACGAACATCATATGTTCTACGCGGTCAAACTGCTCTTCAAGCGCACGATCTATATCTGAACTTTTCAAACTGTCATAGATGAAAATCCGGCCCTTATTTTCCAGGCTGAGTTGCGAGTCCACCGGATTGAACAACAGTTCCATCTGCCACTTGCGCATCGAATCAAGTTCCCCGGCCAGCGCGTGTAATCCTGTGTACAACAAAAGCGTTAAGGTGAATACAGCAGAAGTAATGCCCTTCATAACAAATCCTCCCTGTTGTTCGACAGTCAACCGATGCAATCCATGCGGTGTTACATATCGACGATGGGTCAATGGCGAAGATACCGATTACAGGCGAAGTGTAGATGCGGTCCCGGGTGCTTCCTGTAGGACTTATGAGCTAGTACCAATCGCCTAGGTAATTTGGGTAGTATTCAAGTAGCAGGGGCACAGCGATTGTCTGCTCAGAAACGGACGGATTACAGTCGGTTGACGACTGCTGTTGTTGCAAACAGGTACAGGAATTACGCGCCATCTTTTTGCCGGTTCCATCGCCGGCAAGGCCAGCACCATCAGGAGAGCAAGCGCACACCAGAAACGGCGCTGGCGTCAGGAATTCGGCAAGGCAGCAATTTGTAATAGGGAAGGGCTGATAAAGTCATCGTTCGTCATTCCGGTAGAGGCCGGAATCCAGTAATACCTTATTACCAACTACTGGGTTCCGGGTCTCCGCTACGCTACGCCCGGAATGACGGCTTGATCGGGCCTTCCCTAGCTCTCGGCCATCACAGTGCAGACAACCCGCCTGTCAGCGCGTGGCCCGTCAAACTCGCAGAAAAAAATATTCTGCCAGGTGGAGAGCCCCAGCTGGCCGTTGATGAGCGGGATGGTTTCGGAAGGCCCGACCAGCCCGGCCTTGAGATGCGCATCGCCGTTGCCGTCCTGGGCATCGTGCAGCCACACACCCCGGGGGATCAGCTTGCGCAGAAGGTTGACCACGTCCGTCTGCACGCTCTCGTCCCAGTTCTCCTGGATCATGATCGCGGCCGTGGCACCCTGGGCATAGAGGGAGACGATCCCGTCACGCACACCGCTGCGCGTGACCACGTCCTTCACCTGTTCGGTGATATCGACCAGGATCTCGCGGCTGCCGGTTGCCAGCGTAATAATATCGTGCATCAGGGACTGAAGCCTTCCGGAGAAGCCAGCCATTCCATCTCTTCAGGGGTAGTGGTTCGTCCCAGGATGGCATTGCGATGGGGAAAACGCCCGAAGCGGCGGACAATCTCGCGGTGATGCCTGGCCCATTTGAGGTTGTCATCCAGCCCGGCGAGCTTGAACAGTTCAACCGACCGGTCCTGGTCGGCGAGTGATTCGCTGTGCATATACGGCAGATACAGAAAGGCCTTGCCTGTATCCGGCAGCGAGACGTCCAGACCCCGCACGATGGCGCGCCCGGCCACCGCGCGCGAGTCAGCCTCGGTGCTGAAACCTTCCGGCCGGTCACGGAACATGTTCAGGGGAAACTGGTCGAGCAATAGCACCAGGGCCAGGGCACCTTCAGCGGTCTGCTCCCAGTCTGCAAGCCGGCCGTCACGTGCCAGCTCCCAGGCAGCTCCAAACCGCGAACCAAGCTCCCGGTCAAATTCGGGCGTGGACCGGAACCAGTACGCCCGCACCGTTTCCGAAAACCAGAAATCGATAATCTCTTCGGGTGTCATCGGGTATTGTGCAGCAGTTCCTGCGCCGTCTTGCAGACCTGCACACGAAAGGACAAGCCAGCTTATCGGCGTCCCGGTTCACGGTTTATCACAACCAACGTGCCGCCCGAAAACCACCGGCCCGCCGGAAGGCAGGCGGTATCGGCCGATGGACGGCTACTGTACGCTGCCGAAGCCGCAGTCCCTGCTGCCGGCCGGTGGTTCGATGCCGGCCAGGCGGCAGCCCTGGGAAACCGGCCCGCCAGGGAACAGGGTGTACAAATACTTCAGGCCACCCCTGGAATGGAATTTTTCATCCAGGGCGTCACACAGCTCACGGGCGTTGACATCGGGACTGTCATGGCGCGCGAAATACTCCTGCAGGGCACGCACCGTATCCCAGTGGTCAGCACCCAGCTCCAGGCCCTCCTCCGAGGCCGTCGTTTCGGCACTCTGGCGCGTCCACTCTGCCGGGGCATTGGGAAACTCCGGGCTACCTGCAGTATCACCGCGCGGGTGCAGGACATCATTCATCGATTCGGTCACTTGCTTACTCCTCCTTATGATTGATATTTTCTCATTGTTCTCTTATGAGACTTTAGCCCGCCCCGGCCGGTCTATCAAGTCAGCAATCCAGCCCCTCGCCGCACGCCCGAGCGACACCATCAGACCAGCAGGAAGCGCCCGCCGGAGGCGATGGCAGTCGTGACCAGGCCCAGCACCAGGTTGATGCCGATCAGCATGCGGATCTGTCCGAGGGCCTTCCCGCCCGTGGGCCAGTCTTCCGCGGCAACCGCCCGCTGCAGTCGCTTGTAGGGGGCAAAAAACACGTGAAAGAAGATCAGCATCATGACGATCCCGACACCCAGCATCAGGTCGATATACAGGCCCGAGGGCCCGATCCCGCCAAACACGGCAAACACCATCCACAGCCCGGTCGCCAGGATCAGGGCCACCGCCGCCCATACCCAGGGAAAGAAGCGGGCGAATACCCCGGCCCACAGGCGCAGCCGCTGCGGCGGTTCCAGCTGGCCGGCCGCCACCGGCCGCAGGGCCATGTAGGCAAAGAACATCCCGCCGACCCAGACGACGACTGACACCACGTGAAGCAATACCGCGATTCCCATCATGACTCCCCTTCATATGTTGACTGGACAAGGCACCGGATTCTCTCACAGACGTGCGACGATTGCCGGATCCTGCAGTGAATTCACCCCGGCTGTTCTGCCCGGCAGTCAGCACATGTACAATGAGCCCGAACCCGCCTCTAAATAACAAGGTCACCCGCCATGCCCCAGGATGCCGTTGCCAACGTCCTCATCAACCAGTCCGTTGCCATCCTGGTCGACGGCAATAATATGGAACGCAGCATCCACTCGGAGACCAACAAGCCGAACACCATGCTGAACTTCGACACCCTGGTACCGAAGTTGCTGGGCAACCGTGGCCTCAATCGTCTGGTGTATTTCCGCGAAGGCCGGCAGATTTCGTCCAAGCTAAAGGAACGCCTGCACAGCAACTACCACGGCTCGGTCCGCCCCTGCCATAAAAGCGCCGACATACCCCTGTCCATCAAGGCGACCCAGCTGGCCAGCAAGGTCGATACCATTATCATTATGTCGGGTGATTCCGACTACGTGGAACTGGTCAGTCACCTGAAATCGGAGGGTGTGCGCGTCGAAATCGCGGCCATTCCCGCCACCACCTCGAAACTCCTGATCGATGAGGCCGATTATTTCCACGCAATCACCCGGGAAGACTGGTTCACCCTGGAGCCGAAAAAGAGCACCCAGAAAAAGGCCCCCGGAAAGCGCAGCTAGTCCAGCAGCCTAATCCCGCGCCAACTGCGCCTTGACCAGGGCCACCTCCATGCGTTCAGCATCGACGACTTCCGGTATCAGCGGATAAATGGCCTGCACTACCTCGTACTGCTCGACCGCGCTGACCTCCAGTCGGTCGCGCAGCTCCCTGGCCAGGTAAGGCAGGGTCAACAGGCAGGGTGCCAGGTGGGCCGTATAATCATCAAACAGCGCCTGCTGCGCAGCCATCGGCCAGTCCATCCGCCATGGCAGCTCCGGCAGTGCTGCGCCTCCCGGATACAGGTCCCGGGTAAACCACCGTGGCCGACCTGCCCTGGCGAGCTGCCTGACCAGATGCTCGAGTGCCTGGCCGGGCATCAGATCATATTCCGCGGGGTAGCTTGAGACAGTGTGAAATTCCCCGGCCATGCCCGGCAGGCTGCGCCAGCATGCATCACCGACCGCTGAACGGTCCTCCTCCGGCAATGCGGTATCGATCAGCGCAACCGGCTCACCGTCCGTATCGCACAACCAGGCCTCGCAGTGATCCTGCAGCGCGAACGGCAATTCCGGCCGCTGTGCCAACGCGTCCAGCAGCCCTGGCAGGGCCGGGTGTTGCGAGGGATTACCCACCAGCGGATTCACCGGTATCCGTTCGATCTCATCCGCAGATTCACAACTTCCGTAGATAAACCAGCGTCGCCTGACGTCGCGCGGCCCGAGATTACCCCAGACCTGCTCCGCCAGCGCCTCCAGGCTGAGCAACTGCAACTGCCAGCGCCGCCCGTCCACCGAGATCGCGCGCCCCTCCTCCTGTTCGATGACCTGCACCACGCCCATGAATGGTGCAATCCGGCGGCGTCCGTAGTAACGCGTGGCCGGCATGCAATCAGTCGTCCTGTGAGCGCAGACGTTCCTCGAGCAGTGACATCAGCCGTGAGCAGGCATCCTGCTGCTCTTCATCCAGTGCCTCGAAAAGAAATTCCAGTTCGTCCAGGATGCGCATGATTTCCTCGCGCGACTGGTAACTGTCGATCTGCCGGGAAACCTCAACAATAAACGGGTCCATGATGTACCCCCAGGATCTGCACAGGCCACAGAAGATCCTGCACCCTGTCATTTGAAATCTATTCCCTGGTTGCCGGATTCAGGGGTTCCCCCGATGCTAAGTGATCTGCCCGAACGAATCCAGCAAGCCCGCGAAGCGTTCCGGACAAGCCGGCGTCGAGGCCTGCACAGGCTGGCAGGACCCGGAGGCAATCCACACCGGGCGCTATTATTTCGACAGGATGAACGTGTAGCGGGACAGCCTCACCGGCGACCTGGCAGCCGCTTGCACTGTAACCCTCCTCGCTACCGGCACCCGGTACGGCTTAACCCTGCCCTGCCAGAGTAGCCAGCAATTCCACAATGCCGGCCGATGCCCCCAGGTAGTTGACCAGGGTGATATCCACGTTCGGGTACTCGGCCCGCACCACGTCTACCTCACCCGGGATATCCACCACCACATGCCGGCCGGCGGACAGGAAATACGGTAATACAGTGATCTCCCTGGCCCCGGCATGGATGGCCTGGCGCAAGCCATCCGGTATCGACGGCTCCGCCAGCTCGAGAAAGGCACTGGCCACCTGCCCGTAGGTGCCGTTCGTATGCGCCTCCAGTTGAGAAGCCAGTTCGCGCACCTCGTCATTCGAGGCCGCGCGCCGGCTACCATGCGCGACCAGCAATAAACTGTTCATGGATTGGAGTCTAACCGTTATCAAGCGCCATTAACCAGATGGCAGCACCCTTTTCCTGTGACGTTGCGGGAACACAACGACCGTCAAATACCGTGCCTATAATTCAGTCTTCTCTTATACATTAATCTTGCAATGGGACCAGCGCTGCCGGAGGCACAATCGCCCACGTGGAACAGAAATTGATTACCTAGAAAACGTGTTGTTGTTTTATTCAATTGTGGTTAGAATCCGTTGCGTTGCACATTATTAGGTTATTTCGGAAGTTCCTTGTTGTATCGGCTGTAAATTGCCTTTGATGATTTGCAATTGAACACATTTCTTTTTTATTAGTTGAGGTGATTTACATGGCTACAGGTACCGTTAAGTGGTTTAACGAACTTCGTTCATTTCTCCGCAATTGAAGGCGATGGTTTCAAGACGCTGGTAGAGGGGCAGACGGTAAACTTTGAAGTTCAGAAGGGACCCAAGGGACTGCAGGCAGCACACGTAACACCGGCCTGATTACACCCTTTTGTAATACGCAGTAACAGGAACCCCGCAGCAAGCTGCGGGGTTCTTTGTTTCAGGGCCCTGCAAACCCGAATCGCCCTGTGAGTAGCGCCCGCCTTGTCACTGACTCACTCGCGCGGCAGCTCACTGGTGCCGGACAGCCATGTATCAACCGCACGTGCGCACTGCCGGCCTTCACGTATGGCCCAGACGACAAGCGACTGTCCACGCCGGACATCACCACAGGCAAACACCCCGCGCACACTCGTCCGGTAGTCATCATCACTTGCTGCCACGCGCCCCCTATCATCGAGGCCAGGCCCCAGCTGACTGAGTAGACCTTCATGCACCGGGTGTGAATAACCCATCGCCAGCAGCACGAGCTGCGCTGGCAGGTGCCGGACCTGACCGGACAAGGCCTGCTTCCGCCAGGCCCCGTCTGAACACCGCGTCCATTGCAGGCGCTGCAGGAGCAACCCGGTGACCCGGCCGTGCTTACCTTTAATCGCCACGGTATCGAATCCCCAGATATGCCGGCAACCCTCCGGGTCGTGGTCACTCTCGCACCACACCGGCGCCGGTTCCGGCCAGTGCCTGAGCACATCGGCCTTTGTCGGCGGGCGTTCGTGGTACTGGACCTGCACTACCTGGCGCGCCCCCTGCCTGATCGCGGTACCCACGCAGTCACTGCCGGTATCGCCGCCACCGATGACCACCACGTCCTTGCCGTGCGCATCGATCGCGTCTTCAGGATGAATGTAATCACCGGCCACACGCCGGTTCTGATGGATCAGGTAATCCAGTGCGAAGTGGACACCCCCGAGTTCACGTCCCGGCACCGCGAGATCACGCGGCTGTTCCGAACCGCAGGCCAGAACCACGGCGTGTCCCGTACGCCGCAACTCGTCGATATCCAGGTTCACACCGGCGTGGGCAGCGCAGCGAAACTGCACACCCTCGGCCTCCAGCTGAGCGAGCCGGCGATCCAACACCCTCTTCTCGAGGCGAAAGTCCGGGATACCATAACGCAGCAGCCCGCCGATGCGATCGGCCTTTTCAAATACCGTGACCCGGTAACCGGTGCGTACCAGTTGCTGTGCGCAGGCCAGACCGGCCGGCCCCGAACCGATGATCGCGACCCGCCTGAACAGCTGCCGGTAACTACGCCGGGGCCTGACCCGGTTTTCCTCCCAGGCCCGCTCGATTACTGCAAGTTCGATCGAGCGGATTGTGACTGCGGTACCGCGCAGACTCAGGGTGCAGGCCGACTCACAGGGCGCCGTGCATATGCGCCCCGTGAACTCGGGGAAATTATTGGTCGATTCGAGCTGTTCATAGGCAAGCCGCCAGTCGGAGTCGGTGACCAGCTCATTCCACTCGGGAATCAGGTTGTGAACGGGGCAATAACGGTGGCAATAAGGGGTACCACAGTCCATGCAGCGGTTGGCCTGGCGGGCTGCCTGCCCGTCCGGCATGAGCTGCTCGTATTCCCGCCAGTGCCGGATGCGTTGTTTCGGATATTGTTTTACGGCCTCTTTACGCGGGTAGTGTAAAAAACCATGCAGATCTTCCATAGGCGACCCGGGGATGACACCATTTCCGTAAGTCTAGCCCATGCCTGCCATAACCAAGGGCACCCAACGCAACTGACTGACTTTACTTATTATTACTGGCAATGCGACCCTGCCCGGCGGACGGCCCGGTGCAGCGTGACAGGTGCCCGGACTGGCTAGCGAGTGCCGCTGCAGTCAAGCTGGTCTGGCCGCATAGGTCTCTTCGGTGGCGCCCTCGCTTACCGGCTGTTCCGCCTCCTGCGGTTCGACCAGGCTGAGCAGCGTCCAGCCCGGCGCCGGCTTCAGCTTGTGCTCACTGGTCAGGATATGCAGGCGTTCCCTGGGATCGATGGCAAACAGGGTGATCGCCTTTTTGTAGTAACGGCGGTGGTAGTCATCGAAGTCGAAATTCTCACTCAGTGTCGTTTCGCGAATCTCCGCGCCCATGCCCAGGGCCCTGGCCAGACGCTCATAGCTGACGTCGTCCCCAAAGGCGGTATAACCGGCCGGCAAGGGTGTTGCCTGCTTGCTGTTTGTAGTGGCCTCTCCGGCATGCAGCACAAATAGCTGGCTGTCCCCGAATTCGCGCCGATAGTGGTGCACGGCGAGGACTTGAGTTCCTGCTGGGGCGATAGCGCCATCAGGCGGCCCAGCCCGATCAGGTCCAGACGCCGGTCGGCATACTCCGACACCACACTGCCGTAAAAGGTCGTCAAGCCATGCATGCGCGCGGCTCGAACGTTCGCCTAGGTGCTATCGCACAGCACGCTGTTATAACCCCGCTTCAGCAGCGCCTGCGCGATCATCCGTGCGAGCGGATTGGCGCCGACGATCAGGAAGCCGCGCGGTTCCGGTCCCGCCACGCCCAGGGCCCTCGCCAGCAGCCCCGCAGTGGCACTTTGCAATACCACAGTGCCGATAATCACCATGAAGGTCAGTGGCACCAGCAGCTCCGCCTCCGCGTAGCCGGCGGCCTGCAGCTTCATAGAGAACAGTGCCGCGACCGCGGCCGCCACGATGCCGCGCGGCCCGATCCAGGCCAGCAGGGCACGCTCCTGCCAGCGCAGCGATGAACCCCATCTCGCCAGCGCAATCTTGACAGGCCGGGCAACGAACTGGATGACCGCCAGGACACCCAGCGCACCCCAGCCCAGTGCCTGCAGCTGGGCAAAATCGATACGCGCCGCGAGGATGATGAACAGGGCCGAGATCAGGACCACCGACAGGCTTTCCTTGAAGTCCAGGATATGTTCGATGGAGACAGCACGCATGTTCGCCAGACGGATACCCATGACGGTGACCGTCAGCAGTCCTGCTTCGGCCTCCACCACGTTCGATAGCGCGAACACCGCGAACACCAGCGCCAGGGTGGCCACGTTATGCAGGAACTCGGGGAGCCAGTGGTTGCGCAGCGCCAGCCCCAGGAACTGGCCGCTCAGGACGCCGAACACCACCCCGACGCCGATGATCCGGGCAAAGCTTGCCAGCGTATGCCCGAAGGCCTCACCACCCTGCCCCGAAATTATGAATTCGAACACCAGCACCGCCAGCAGGGCGCCGATCGGATCGATGACGATACCTTCCCAGCGCAGGATATTCGCAACATGCGCCGTCGGGCGCACAGTCCGCAGCAGCGGCACAATCACGGTCGGACCGGTGACCACGATAAAGGCACCGAACAGCAGGGCCAGTTCCGGAGAGAAGGAAAGCAGCCGGTAGGCGGCCAGCGCCGCCACGGCTCAGGTCACGAGCAGCCCGGAGGTCACCATACGCCGCACGATCCGTTCCAGTCCTGCGATATCGGAAAACTTCAGGGTCAGGCTGCCCTCGGACAGGATGATCGCGACGGACAGCGACACAAACGGGAATAACAGCTAACCGAACAGGGTATCCGGGTGCAGCAGCCCGAGCACCGGTCCGATCAGGATACCGGCCAGCAGCAGGAACAGGATCGCGGGCAGCTTCACCCACCAGGCAAACCACTGACAGGCAATGGCCAGCGCGCCGATCCCGGCAATGCTCAGTACTATGTGTTCTTGCATGGAGATCAGTGAGCTGAATCAACAGAAACAAGAGCGGCGGGCGGGCCGTCCGTCTGCCGAACATTTATTACAGGTCACTGAACTCCCTCCTCAGCTTTTCCAGATCCGCCGCATAGCCTTCGGCGTTGCCATAGGGCAGGAATTTGTAATAGCGGGAATGGGTATTCTTCAGCCGCTGTGCGTGCTTTATCGGACACCAGTATTGCTCGGTCCTGGCCGCCACCTCCTGGACATAGGCAATCAGGCCAGTGGCGTAGCTGCAGAACATGCAGTGGGTACGCTCTATGATATTGAGGTACTTGAGCCGGTGACGGTCCAGCATGATGTAATCCGAGCGCTTTACCATCGGCACGCGGTATACCGGGAAACACAACAGCTGATAGATCACGACACAGACATCCAGCAGTACCAGCGGGACAATCAGACTGTAGACCAGTGGCGCCGTGACCGCGGCCAGCAGTGAAGAATCTGCCAGGTAGCGACTGAGCCGGGTAGCCAGCTCCCGGTGCCGTGCGATGATCTCCTTCTCGAAGACCCCTCGCCCGTTGCGCAGGGTATAACCGAAATCCTCTGCCTCCCGGGCGACCTCTTCAGACACCCGTTCTTCGAGTGCGCGTATTTCCTGCAACAAGCCCTGCAATCCCGCCATGCCGCCCTCTTCCATATGTAATGCCAGCCGGTAATGGTCCTGTCGGCAAATGCCCTGTTTATCGACCGGTCATTTCGTTCCGGTCCGAATCCAGCAGACGCAACTTGTCGGCCCGTGACAGCTGCTTGATCGCGGCCTCGCGTTTGCTGGCCGAGCTGCGGGTATGCCCACTTTCCAGGTAGACCACCTGCCGCGGGTTGCGGCCCCGAAAATATTTCGCACCCTGTTGCCCGCCGTGCTGGGACAGGCGCCGTTCGATATTATTCGTGATCCCTGTGTAAAGTGAATTATCCGTGCAGAGAATGATATAGACCTGCCACCCCATGGCGCCATGATAGCAAAAGATAACGCGAGGGATTCAAAGTCATTGACGCTACAGGGAAATCCCTCGCCTGCTGGCACCTGCCCGTTATATGCGCTTACTCGATTGCAACGCGTTTATGTTAGGATATGCGCCGCCTGTTCTTCTCGTTGCCAGCACCCCCCGCTAATCCGGCATTCGTTTGCACCCAGAAACGCAGGAACCTGATTACATCTTCTGATACTCAAGGAGCCTGCAAATGCAGATAGACAAACACCGCGTGGTGACACTCACCTACACCCTGAAAGACAATGATGACAATATCATCGACAAGTCCGATGACGGCAGCTTCTGCTACCTGCATGGCGCCAGCAACATCATCCCGGGCCTGGAAAACGCACTGACCGGCAAGGCCGCCGGTGATGAACTGTCAGTGGCAGTGCCGCCGGAAGAGGCCTACGGCATTCACGATGCCGAGAAGACCCAGAAGGTCCCGCGCGACATGTTCCCGCCCGAACAGGAAATCGAACCCGGCATGCAGTTCCATGCCCAGAGCCCGGACGGCCAGCCATTTGTGGTCACCATTGCCGGTATCGAGGATGACGGCATCGTGGTTGACGGCAATCACCCACTGGCCGGTGTACACCTCAATTTCGATGTCAAGGTCATGGACGTGCGCGAGGCCAGCAGCGAGGAAATAGAGCATGGCCACGTACATGGCCCGGACGAACATCAACACTAGGCAAGCATGAAGGCGAGTGAACTCAGGCGTGGCGCGGTACTCGATCTGGACGGCCGTAAAATCATCATCAAGCAGCTGGAAGTGCAAAGCCCGTCATCAAGAAGCGGCAGCACCCTTTACAAGGTCCGCGGTCACGACATTGTCAGCAAGCAGAAGTTCGAGGCCCGCTTCAAGGGTGACGAAAACCTGCAGAACGTCGACTTCGGGCGCCGCCCCGTGCAGTATCTGTTTCGGGATGGCGAGGGATGTACTTTCATGGATAAAGAAACCTACGAGCAGTACACCCTTCCTGTCGATGCACTGGAAGAAGAACTCCTCTACCTGGACGAGAACCTGGACGGCATACTGGCCATGGTCGCCGATGATGTCATCCTCGGCATCGAACTGCCGGCCACGGTCACCCTGGAGATCGTCGATACCGCACCCGGGATGAAGGCAGCCTCGTCATCCGCGCGCACCAAGCCCGCGACCCTTTCGACCGGCCTGGTCGTACAGATACCCGAATACCTCACACCCGGCGAGATCATCAAGGTCAACACCGGGACCGGTGAGTTCATCTCGCGCGCCTGATTTTCCGGTTCACTACCTGGTAAAATACCGGCCCATCGGCAAATAATTCGCCGGGAAAAGCCGGAAGCAGCCGACACCACTGGTCAGTGGCGCGGTTTTTCCGCCATTGCCCCCTCGACCCGGGCCAGTATGTCCTCCATACAGGAGTCATCCCCCTTTGCAAGAAAGTAGTCTGCCCCGCTGAGCAAGGCTTGCGAGCGGTACTCCGGCAGGTCCGTGGTGCTGAGGATAACGATCACAATATCGTTGTAGATCCGTTTTATCTTTTTGGTTACATCGAGTCCGTTTTCTCCAGGCAACTGGACGTCACGGTTAATCGGCAGCGATAGCTATCTAATTGTTGGAGTGAATTATCTTTTGTCGCTGATAATTGACGCAATCCCCGGCAAAACCGAATGGGATCATGTTTCTGGCGAAAAAAAACGACGACCAACGAATTAACGAAGGCCGTCGCTATGGGTGCCGGGTCAGCCAGTCCCTGGTTCAACCCTGCAGATAGACAATACCATTATAATATTAGAATATCTCCATATATTGTTAATCTTTGTGTCGAACCATCACTAAACGCCTCCAGGCAGCAAAGCAGGAACTCGCATTTGGGTGGCCAGTCGTCGTTTAGCAGAAAATCCAGTCTCTTGTACAAGGATCCGCCGAGATCGGCCAGTTCCGGACCATTGGCACTACACGGATACGGCGACCGAAGCCGTTGTCGCTGCTGAATCCGCCTTTAATCGCTGCGCTGCCCTCTTGCGCCGGGCCATGCCGGCGAACCCCAGCAGTCCGGACCCGAAGGTCCATGCGGCCGCGGGTAGTGGAACTTGAGAAACGGATAGCTCGGTTATGGACCCATTGGCAACGCAAATTCCTGTCACATTTTGACAGTAATCACTACCCGCCTTGAACTGGATATTAAATACTGCACTTTCGAGTTCACTAAACGGAAATGACAGTGGGAGCGACGAGTCGGATAAGATCGTTGCTTGATCATCCTGTGTGTTCAATGCATAAGAACGGATGCCGGTATCCACCCCGATAAATCCGGCCTCCGGTGCCAGCTTGTCATATGTTGTATCACCCGAAATCCGGTTATCTTGTACATATATACCGCCGCTCGTGGCGATGAGGCTATTATTTCCAATCGCAGTCGAGTTTATTGTCTGCTCACCCACCAGCGCATAGATAGGACCAGAGCTCGCATTGGAAAATGCACCAGGGTCTGCCGTGAATGTGCCGGTGAAGACTTCGTCGGCCGGTATTAATGAAGTGTTGGTTTGATTGATTACTGCCGTAAACGAGTACGTTACAGTTGCGGCATTGACCAGGGTGGAAAGAGAAAATATAAAGCCGCCAAGCAGCGCAGCGATTGGACATGACTCCTTCATGCGGCCTTCTCCTTGAATTCAATCCTTGTTAATTCGGCCGGAAGACTATTTCATTCCTGGCTGCAATACAAACAGCAGGCATGATATATCTTCACCAATTACCGATGTATACGGGAAACTACGTACTTCGCACGGAGGATGGTTTTTGTACAGGCGGCAATGAAGACAAAAAACCGTCACCTGATCCATTCACCACGGATTCATCTTCCTTGATCTGCGGGCACGAGCCAGACCAGCTCACTTGATATCTGTAAAAACCAAAACAAGAGGAACCGGGAACAGCGACGCTCACCGGCTGCAGTGACCGCTAAACGAAGTGCGGACCTATGCGCTCACTCGGCAGAGTACCCAAAGAGAATCCGGCTTCCGGGCCGTGGAACGTCATCCGCGACAAAAAGGACAAGCGTCCCGGAGCTGCGAGTCAGATAGAGCCAGGGGGAATTGTCCGTTTCGATCACCCACCCCCTGCGGGTGGCGGCTTCACGGTAGAAAGTGAACACCGCCTCAGGCCGGAGTGCGGTGTCAACAAGCCAGTACTCGGTACGCCGCTCGCTCACCTGCTCAGCCAGGCTGCGCCGCTCCTCCCGGGTGGTCCCGAGGCGCCCCCTGCCAGGGACAGCTGCCATAAATTGTGAGACCGCCTCGGCCTCGGTCGAGGTGGGTATGTACGTTACATCGGTGATGCCCGGAACCGGGTCAATGAGCTCAGCCAGCTCGCCAAGCGTGCGCACCTCCCTCCAGGCGAAGTAGGAAACGAAGCCGGCAAGGGCCAGGCATACGAAAAACCCGGCCCTGGACCGGTACTGGAGAGGGTGGGATGGCGCCAGGTATCCTGCACTGAAAAATATGGCGGCAAGTACCAGCAGAAGGATAGCTACTGACAAGGACATCTCCGCAACACAAAATCCCCCTTATTGCTTCATGCTCACGGAGAAACAACATGAGCATTGCATCAGGGCATCCTGCCCGCGCCCATCACTCTCAAGGTGGTTTTTAGCGCAGCAGGCCCGGCATTTCGCGCTTTACGAATTGACGGTAACCGTTAAACAGCTCGTCGGGCAATGCGGTATTGGAGACCGCCGTGACCTGGTAACGTTTGCCATGTTCCAGGTCGCGCACGGCTATCGGAACGCCATCGACATCCGCCGCCAGGATTTCGAGTTGTCCCGCGAAGTCTCCCATCAAACCCCCGGCAGCGGGTGCCATGTCGCGGGAAAATGCCACCATTGCTTCCAGCGTTGCAAAGTCGTGCTTCGACAGCCTGCCGCTGGCTGCGGTTGCCATGCAGACCTCCGCAGCGGGACGGCCATTCTTCACGATACCACTGGCCTTGCAGCGCAATCCGGATATGGTACGACTGCCTCTCGCAACGGTCTTGATATTGACATCCGAATTGTGACCCGCGGCCGGCGGACCCGGCATTGCACCCAAGCGCTGCTCGATCATTCTGCGCTGCGCCGGTGACAGGCCGGCCAGCATGCCCGCCATGTAGGGTGCAGCGATCTCCTGCAAGTTCGCCGCCGCCTGCACATTGGCTTCCAGCGTATCCTCGCTCACCTGTGTATAACGTTGCTGCAGCGGCTCAACGTAGCTGATGATAGCTTCCCCGGTGTCATAGATGATGTACTCATCCATTCCGGCCGCACTCATTTTGCCCTTGCCGTTCCTCACCTGGATCGTCGACTTCAACCCGTCCGAACCCTGCACGACCAGCGTGGCATCTGCATGCACCGGCAGGGTCGCCAACATGATTGTGACCGTCGTGATAGAACTGATGATGCACCTTGAAATCATATGCCTGTCCTCCTTAGCCCGGGTTCGAATAAAAAGTATTCCGGTTGCCTGCCCAATCCCCACGGCAGGTATAGTGCTTATTTGACCAGAATGCCCCATTCTTGTTGAATCCGCGCGCATTAACAACCGGATATTCGGGCCGGCGGCCAAGCGTAAAATCATTGTCGCCAGCCTTTTCCGGATGCATGGTGCCGGCACAGCTGCCACGCACGGGATTACTGCACAACTGGTTCGCCCCATACCCACGGCGTAACCGTCAGATTCATCCTGTTACCTGCGCCTCGAGCTCCTCCCAGCGAACATAGCTGGACCTGAGCTCGTCACCCAGCACCTCCAGGCGCGCCAGCGTCGCGGCGATATCATCACCCGGCTGCCGGTAAAACCCGGGATCACTGACCCGCGCCTGTAACGCGGCCTGCTCCGCTTCCAGTGCCTCGATCCGTGCCGGCAGGCTATCCAGTTCACGCTGGTCCTTGTAGGACAGCTTGCGCGGTTTCCCCGGCGGCTGTTCTGTCCGTTCCGGCACCGCCCGCTTTGCCGGCTTCGGCACGGCAGTGGATCGCCCCCCCCTGCGCTGACGCAGCCAGTCGCTGTAGCCACCGATGTATTCGCCGATGCGGCCCTCCCCCTCGAAGACCAGGGTGCTGGTCACCACGTTGTCCAGGAAGGCGCGGTCGTGACTGACCAGCAACAGGGTGCCCTGGTAATCCATCAGCAATTCCTCGAGTAATTCCAGCGTCTCCACGTCGAGGTCATTGGTGGGTTCGTCGAGTATCAGCAGGTTAGCCGGCTGGGCAAACAGCCGCGCCAGCAGCAGGCGGTTGCGTTCGCCGCCGGAGAGGGTGCTCACCGGCGATTGCAGTCGTTCGGCGGGAAACAGGAATTCCTGCAGGTAACCGGCCACGTGCCGGCTGCGACCATTGATGGTCACCTGCCGGCTGCCGTCGCCGACGCTGTCCATCACCGCGGCCTGTGGATTCAGCTGGGTGCGCTGCTGGTCGAAATAGGCACTCTGCAGCCGCGTACCGCGGCGGATACGTCCGCTGTCGGTGGGCAACTCGCCCAATAGCAGCTTGATCAGGGTGGATTTGCCGGCACCGTTCGGCCCGATGATGCCCACGCGGTCGCCGCGCAGGATGTTTACCGAGAAGTCACGGACCACCGTGTGCCCGTCATAAGCGAAGCTGACGTCGTCGGCCTCGAATACCAGCTTGCCGGAGAACTCCCCCTCCTGCAATTGCAGCTTGACCTTGCCGATCCGGTCGCGGCGCAAGCGGCGCTGTTCCCGCAGGGCCTTGAGTGCACGCACCCGGCCCTCGTTGCGGGTACGACGTGCCTTGATACCCTGGCGGATCCAGGCCTCCTCCTGGGACAGCTTCCTGTCGAACTGCGCATTATGGCGGGCCTCCACCTCCAGCTGTTCCGCCTTGCGGCGCAGGTAGTCATCGTAGCCGCCCGGCCACGAGCTTAGCTGTCCGCGGTCCAGTTCGATAATACGTGTCGCCAGCCGGCGCACGAAGGCACGGTCGTGACTGATGAACAACAGGGCACCGGAAAACTCCGCCATGAAGTCTTCCAGCCAGGTGATCGCCTCGATGTCCAGGTGGTTGGTGGGCTCGTCCAGCAGCAGCACGTCCGGCTCGCAAACCAGTGCGCGCGCCAGCATCACCCGCCGCCGCCAGCCCCCCGACAGCGACTGGAAGGTGGCCTCGCCATCCAGCCCCAGGCGCGACAGTACCGTCTCAACCCGCTGCTCCAGTTGCCAGCCGCCGGCGGCCTCGAGCTCGTGCTGCAGATCGGCAAGGCGTGTCAATGCATCCGGGCTGTGCGCCTGTTCCAGTGCGCTGGCCACGTGGTGGTATTCTGAGATCAGGCGGCCCAGTTCGGGCAGCCCATCGGCCACCACATCGAAGACGCTATCATTGCTGTCGTGGGCAACTTCCTGCGCCAGGTAGGCGATGCGGGTCGCCGGTCGCACCCAGAGACCGCCGTCATCCGCCACGATCTCGCCGCAAAGGATGCGCATCAGGGACGACTTGCCCTCGCCGTTGCGCCCCACCAGGCAGACGCGCTCCCCCCGGTCCAGTTCCAGGTCCACCTCCTCCAGCAGGGGGCGGTGTCCGAAGGCGAGAGAAACCTTGTCAAGGCGCAGCAGGGGCATGGGTATAGCGGTACGGTTGAGGTGGCAAGGGTATTGTCACAAGCGAGGTGATCACGGCAGTGTCATTCTACCGGAAGCCTCAACCAAGGGCGCGCCCGGTACGGGAATCGCACCCATCGGTTCACTGCCAGTCGGCAATGAACACGTTGGTCTCCCCCTTCACCTTGCCGAAGCGATTGGAGGCGAACACCAGCCGCCTGCCATCGTGGGAGAACATCGGAAAGCCATCGAAGCCCTCGTAAGTGGTCACGCGCTCCGTCTTGCGGGTCTCGATATCGACCAGGTAGAGGTCGAAGTTGCGACCCTTAGGGTCGTGCATGTTGGATGAAAAGATGATGCGCCGGCCATCGGGGTGCCAGTAGGGACCGAAGTTGGCCGCCCCGTTAGCGGTAATCTGGATCGGCCGGCGCTCCTCGAGGTTCATGATGAACAGTTCGAGCTTGCCCGGGCGGATCAGGCCCTCGGCCAGCAGTGCCCGGTAATCCGCCAGCGCCTGTCCCTCAGGCCGTGAGGCGCGCCAGACGATCCAGTTGCCGTCCCGGGAGAAAAACGCCCCGCCATCGTAACCGGCGGTATCGGTCAGCTGCTCCACGCCGCTGCCGTCCGGATTCATTAAATAGAGCTCCAGGTCACCGCCGCGCAGCGAAGTGAACACGATCCTGTCACCCCGGGGTGAATACACGGCCTCGGCATCGTAACCCTCCGTGCGGGTCAGAGACACGGGGTCCTCGCCCTCGGGGCCGGCCGTGAAGATGTCGTAACTGCTGTACAGGGGCCAGACATAGCCGCGCGAGTGGTCCGGCTTCGGCGGACACCGGTCGTGCGCGAGATGGGTGGAGGCATAGATGATGGAGCGGTCATCGGGCGCGATAAACGCGCAGGTGGTGACGCCCTTGCCGAAAGACAGCCGGCGCTGCTGGCTGCCATCACTGTTCATGCGGAAGATCGCATCGCATTGCAGTTCATTACGCGTCGACTGGAAGATCAGTTCGCGGCCGTCATGGGAAAAATAGGCCTCGGCGTTTTGACCGCCGAAGGTCAGCTGACTCAAACTGGCAAAGTGCCTTTCCCCGGGATAGGCCAGATCCGGTTCCGGTAAGCCATTGGCCCACACCCCGGGGGCCAGCGCGGTGGCGATCACGGCCATGAGGCTGCACCTTGTCATTGCCTGTCTTCTCCTGTTCATCTGTGTCAGCGCTCGACCACCCGGGCCGTGGTCCGGGCCTCGGCACCCTTGCGCTGATAGCGAATCCTGAGTTCATCACCCGGCTGCAGTTGCCGCAGCACGTGCGCGTAATCGCGCAGCTTGTTGACCGGCGCACCATTCAGCTCGAGGATAACATCACCCGCCACCAGCCCGGCCAGCGCGGCCGGTGTCCCGTCACCCACTCCGTCGATGCGCACCCCGGCCCCGCCCCAGGTGTAATCCGGCAGGGTACCCAGGCTCACCCGGCGGGTCGTTGCCGCTGCCGCGCTGTTGTGCCGCGCAGCCTCTGCTGTGCCACTCAGGGGCTGCGGCCGCCGCGCAAGATAATCCGCCGTCTCCTTCAGTACCCCGGCAATCTTTGCCAGCCCCGCGCTATCGATCCGCTCCGGGGTATCGCCGGGGCGGTGGAAATCCGCATGAGCACCGCTGAAGAACTGCACGGCCGGCACACCGGCGGCAATAAAACTGGTCTGGTCGCTGGAACCGATGTCATCGGCCACGTCGCGTACCGGAACCCCGGTGACGTAGCCGGCCCCGCGCAGGATGTGTACCCATTCAGCCGCCGTGCCCGTAGCGAGCACCGTCAGGGGCTGCTCACCGAGACGCCCGACGGTATCGAGGTTGAGCATCGCGATCATCTTTTCCACCGGGTAGCCGCCGGCAGCGGCCTGCTCAAGGTAATGCCGGGACCCCAGACGACCGCTCTCCTCGCCGGTGAAGGCGACGAAGACGATAGTGCGTGGGCGCGGTTGGCCTGCCAGCACCCGTGCCAGTTCCAGCAACACCGCCACGCCGCTGGCATTGTCATCCGCGCCGGGGTGGATGCGACCCCGGTCTTCGGCATGTGCCCCGTATTCCCCTAAACCGAGGTGGTCGTAGTGGGCACCGATCACCAGGCTCTCGCCAGACCGTTGGGGATCGCTCCCGGGCAACACGGCGATGACATTACTGAGGGTGAAGCCGGGACGGGATTCACTTTCAGGCTCGTCCCAGGACTGCAGGAAGGTATCACCGCCGGTCCCGCCCGGCAGCAGGCCGGCGGCCTCGAACTGCGCGGCGATGTAGGCCGCGGCCCGTTCCAGCCCCTCGGAACCCAGCCCCCGACCCTGCAGGGAGCCGGATGCCAGCGTCTCGATGTCGCGCTGCATGCGGGTAGTCGAGAACGTTGCCTGCGGGACGGCCAGCGGTACCCGCGGTGCCAACTGCGCCGGCCCGGAGGCCTCCGCCAGTGTGATCGACAACGGTGAATCCACTACCGGCCACTGCCCCTTGAGGACATTGACCGGCTCCGTGCCGGTAAAGGCGAGGTAACTGTAACGTCCGTAATGCGGCAACTTGCGGCCCAGCCCCGCCAGTGCCGCGGGCTCATCCGCGGCCAGCCAGCCCAGCGCCTGATCGGGATTGGCCGGATGACGCGCCATGACGACCACAGCGTGCCGGGTGCGCGAAAGCGGGCTGCCTGCGATCGTCACGGTGTCGCCCGCATCGCTGACGGCATAGTCCCTGAGGGCGCGAACCGGCTGAGCGCGAAAACGGTTGTCCCAGCCGAACAGCCACACCGCGCGGTCATCCGGCAACTGTTCGAGGTCACCGTCCATGGCGATGCTGTACTTATCGGGATCACCCGCCTGCCAGGCAGCGGCCAGCGCCGCGTAGGCCTTGCGCAGTGCCGGTGGTGCCGCGGCCGGCAGCACCATCATGACGCGCTCGGCACCCATGGCCTGGCTGATGGCGGGCGGGATCTCCCTGCGATCCAGGCGCCGGAACAGGTCGAACTCCGGGTCGATAGCGAGTCGCAGCGGCGCTGCCGGCAGTTCCAGTTCCAGCTTCAGCGCTTTGTTATCCATCAACAGTTCGGTCTGCCAGGCCGCTGCCTCACCATCGAGCTGAACGGCCACCGGCACCCGCAGGGTGTAGGCGGCTCCCGGCTGCGTCTGCTCGATCCGGGCGGTTAGCAGGTGGCCTTCACCCGCACGCCCTGCCCTCGCCTGAGTGATACGCAGCGACGGGGCTCCGCTGCGCTCCACCCACTGCTCGAAAAAGGCCTGCAGGGACTGCCCGGCCACGTCGCTGAATACGGCCGCCACGTCCGCAAAACCGGTCACCCGGTAGCGCTGCTGCCGGTACAGCGTCTGCAGCCCCTGTGTGAACGCCGCGTCTCCCAACTGCCGGCGCAGCATGTGGAACAGCATCAGTGTCTTGCCATAACCGACGGCCTCACTTACCGCGCTGTGGCGGCTGCGGAAGGCGCTCAGGGGGAATTCCTGCCGGTGGCGCACGTAATCGGTGTATTTCTGCAGCGCGCCGCGGCGGTAGTCGGCGCCCTGCCCGCGCTGTTCCTTGATCAGGTGATCGGCGAGGTAACTGGTCAGGCCCTCGGCCCAGTTACCGCTTGCGTAATCGACGTAGACACTGTTGCCCCACCAGTTGTGCAGGATCTCGTGGGGATAGGAGGAATGCAGAATAAAGGGAAAGCGGATCACCTTCGGACCGAGCAGGGTAAACGACGGCATGCCGTAGCCGGTCTCCCAGAAGTTCTCCACCAGTGCGAACTTGGTATAGGGATAGGGCCCGATCAGCTCACTGTAGAGCCGCAGGTAGTCGGCCGTCGCGTCCAGGTAGGGTTGCGCCAGTGCCGCGTCAGGCTCGCGCAGCAGCACCATGGCCTGCACCCCGTCGGTCGTGCGGGTGTATTCTTTGAAGCGGCCGGCAATCAGGTAGATCTCCTCCTGCGGTGAGTCGCAGCGCCAGTGCTCCTGCGCCTGCGGGTCGTCGCTATCCCGCGCCAGGCGCTCGCCCTGGGTCATGCCGCTCCAGCCCGGTGGCAGCTGTACGTGCAGGTCGAAGCTGACCCGCTCGC
>CAMYJZ010000034.1 GCA_947258845.1 uncultured Ectothiorhodospiraceae bacterium
GCTGCAATTGCGTTATCTGCAGACCCTGACGGAGATCGCGGGGGAGAAGAGCTCCACGATTGTGTTCCCGCTGCCCGTGGAAATGATCGGCGGCCTGTTCAAAAAGTCCTAGATCGCCCGCGCACGGGGCTGCGGTACGGATCGAGCAGGCATGGATATCGACAGCATCGATCCGGTATCGCGCCGGGACATTGAGCGTTTCCTGGATGCCCTGTGGATGGAGCGCGGCCTGAGCGAGAATACCCTGGCGGCCTACCGCAATGATCTCAAGGGGTTTGCGCTCTGGTTGAGCGGCCAGCAGCGCAGCCTGGGTGCGGCCCACCGCCAGGACCTGCTCGATTACCTCGCGGAACGTGTCGGCGCCGGTGTAAAGCCCAGGACCACGGCCCGCCTGCTGTCTTCACTGCGGCGCTTTTATCGCTACCTGATCAGGGAGGGCCGGCTGACGGACGATCCCAGTGCCCGCATCGACACTCCCCGTATCGGCCGGCCCCTGCCGGACTCCCTGAGCGAGGCCGAGGTCGAGCTGCTGCTGGCGGCGCCGGATACCGGTGAACCGCTGGGATTGCGCGATCGCGCCATGCTGGAACTGCTCTATGCCTGCGGTTTGCGGGTCTCGGAACTGGTCAACGTGAGCACCGAGCAGGTCAATCTCACCCAGGGTGTGGTGCGGCTCATGGGCAAGGGCAACAAGGAACGCCTGGTGCCCCTGGGAGAGGAGGCCGCGGCATGGCTGCAGCGCTATATCAACGAGGGCCGTCCCGGGCTGGCGGCCGCGGCCGGCGCACGGCAGCTGTTCATTACCCGCCGTGGCAAGGGGATGACGCGCCAGGCCTTCTGGTATCGTTTGAAATATTATGCTGTTAAATCAGGCATTAACAAGAAACTGTCGCCACACAGCCTGAGGCACGCCTTTGCCACCCACTTGCTCAACCATGGCGCGGATCTGCGCGTGGTGCAGATGTTACTCGGCCATAGTGACCTGTCCACCACGCAGATATATACTCACGTGGCACGCGAGCGCCTGAAAGAGTTGCATGCCCAGCACCATCCCCGCGGTTGAGTTGGTCCCTGCTTCCAAGTGCCGGTATTCATTGAATGAAACTTCCTGTCCGCCCGGCCTGTCCAATCCGGCGGATAGAGACAAACAGGATTACAAAATGGTGATGACAAAACGACTGATTAATGCGGGGCTGCTGGTGCTGACGGCGGTGATGTTCAACGGCGCGGTGGCCGAGCCCGCCGCGAATGAGGCGATCGGGAAGGCGCTGCGCCAGATTCTCCCCGATATGACCCCCGACCGGATCACCCCGTCCCCGGTCAAGGGTATCTCCGAAGTGCTGCTCGGTTCGCAGCTATTCTATGTAACCGATGATGGCCGCTACCTGTTCCAGGGCAGCCTCATCGACCTGCAGACCCGTACCGATGTCAGTGAGGAGCGCCGCAAACAGGTCCGCCTGGATGCACTCAAGGACGTCGGCGAAGACAAGATGATCATCTTCCCCGCCAAGGAATTGCGTCATACCATTACCGTCTTCACCGATGTCGACTGCACCTACTGCCGCAAGCTCCACCGGGAGATCGACCAGTACAATGCACGCGGTATCACCGTACGCTATGTACTGTATCCGCGCAGTGGCGTGGACACGCCCTCGTACTACCAGTCGGTCTCGGTGCTGTGTGATACCGACCGCCAGAAGGCGCTGACCCGTGCCAAGGCCGGTGAGCAGCTGGAACGACGTACCTGCGACAACCCCATCAAGGAGCACATGCAGCTGGGAACGGTGATGGGCCTGAAAGGAACGCCGGCTATCGTCATGAGCGATGGTGAATTGCTGCCGGGTTACGTGCCCGCTGACAAGCTGGTGCAGGCGCTGGATGCGGGTTCCTGACGCTCAGGCTGCCAGCTGCTTCCCTCCTGTGAATCGAGGGTAGCCCGCAATTATCACCGGGATCCCGGATGCTGGTCGCACACGGCGGTCACTTCGGGTTACCAGCCCTCTCGCAACACTCGCGCATCTTTGCACATCGAAGGTAAGGGGCGTGAGCAGGAAGCGGAAGCTTTGCGTACAGGGCTAACTGATGATTAACATGGAAACTGCAGGAGCGCCTCGCAGGCGGCGATATACACTCAAAAGAATCGCGCCTGCGAGGCGCTCCTACAGGGATTCGGTCGGGCCTGTTGTGCATCCAAGGGAAAAAGCCGGCTAGTGCATGGCGTTGAACAGCTTGCGGCGATAGCTGCCCACCAGTTCTCCTTCATTTCCCAGCAGGTCGAACAGCGCGAGCAGACCCTTGCGGCCGGCATCGTCGCCGTAGCGGCGGTCGTGCCGGATGATGTAGAGGAGTTCGTCCATCGCCGCTTGCGGCTGGCCTGACATCGCACGCTGCGCAGCGAGCTGGTAGCGGGCCTCGGTATTGGCGGGCGTTTTCTGCAGGGTCTGCTCCAGTTCCTCGACCGGCGGCGCCTGCTCCGCCAGGCGGGCAAAGCCGAGCAAGGCGCTCAGCCGAAGCGCGTCCGCTTCTTCGCGCAGGTCGCGCGGCAGGCTGGCCAGGATCGCTTCGGTTTCTTCCAGCTGCCCCAACAGCAAGTGCATCTCGGCGCAGTCAAAGCGGATGCGATGGTTTTCGGGATCGCTGGCCAGCGCCTCCTGTAGCAGGGCAAGGGCCTTTTCCGGATGGCCCGACTGGTGCGCCTCGCGCGCGGCCTGGCGTAAGCTGTCCGATGGCCGTGACAGGTGGCGTTCGATAATGACCCGCAGGGTCGACTCGGTCTGTGCGCCGAGGATCTCCTCGACGACTTCACCATTCTTGTAGAGGCGCATGGTCGGCAGGCTGCGGATGCCATGTTCGCGCGCCAGTTCGCGTTCCTCGTCGGTATTGACCTTGGCCAGCAGAAAGCCGCCGGCGTGCTCCTCTACAAGTTTGCCGAGCACCGGCATCTGCATCTGGCAGGGTCCGCACCACTCGGCCCAGAAATCCACCAGCACCGGGACCTGATGCGAGGCATTGATGACGCTGGCGCCAAACGTGGCCGCGGTGACGTTGCTGATATGGGGTGATTCGGACATCGGGGCTTGCGTTGTGACAGTAAGGAAAGTGGCGCCATTCTAGCATAGCAGCTGTCCTGCTCAGGGGGCCGGATGAAGGCGACCCGGTCAGGCAAGGTCTGTAAACCGCGTCATTGCGAGGAGCGCGATGTACAGGGACGTAAAAGTGCCGCGTGAGGCAGGACGCCGGGAGCGGCCAGCGACGAAGCAATCTTTAAGGAACTGATAGACTGTTTTTCAGGAGATTGCTTCGCTGCGTTCGCAATGACATCACAACAATAAATCCGAGTTTGCCTGGTTCATATCGAAGAGCACTTTGCAGGCGGTGAACAGCAGGCAGGCGCGGATTGGCCGGTCGGGCCAGAGGGCAGCCACCCCCTGGGTATACAGGCGCATCTGCTCACGGTAGTCCGCGGCAAGTGCCGCTACGCTGTCGGTGCTGGCCGCGCGGTGCGTCTTGAAGTCGATGAGCAGGACGTTGTCGTCCGTGACGACCAGGCGGTCGATGATGCCGTACACCAGGTGTTCGCCCAGCAGGTACTGAATCGGGACCTCGTTCCAGGCCTGGCTATAACGGGACGGATCAAACAGGTGGGCGAAGCGCGGGTTTGCGTGAACGTCCTGTGCCTCCTGCCACCAGGCCAGCAGTTCCGGATCATCCGCTTGTCGGTTCAGTGTGCCGGCGATTCCGGCCAGGCCTGCTGCCGGCATGCCGGCCTGTGGCCGGGACAGCCGGTCCAGCATCAGGTGAATGGCGTTGCCGCGCCGGCGCCCGTCGACCTCGCCCGGCATGTCGGTCTCGGTCGTGACCAGGCGGCTGGGTGCGATCAGGCGGGCGGGTGCGGGTGCCTCCAGCCCGTCACCCAGTCGCGGGTCGACCCTGGCCGTTTCGACTGGTAGCGACTGTGTCCTTGCTGCCGTGGGCCGCCGGCCCGATTGCAGTCGTGGTTGCGCGCTGGCGTCCGTACCACCGGCGTCCAGCAAGGCGCTGCGGATCAGCTCATACCAGCTCGCATCCGGGTTCTGCGTTGCGCTGCTGCCGGTGATGAACAGGAACTGGCGCGCCCGGGTGAGTGCCACATACAGGAGGTTGGCGTCTTCGCGCAGATCCTCCGCTGCCTGTTTGTCCACCAGGCCTGCGGTGATGCTGTCCTGGTCCGGTTTCCGTCCGCACAGGAGGAAGTGGCGGGGCCGGTCATCCGCGGCTGGCCAGTCGACCAGGGCCTCGTAGGCATTGCGCGGGCTGTGTCCGGCCGTGGCATCCGCGAGGAACACCACCGGTGACTCCAGTCCCTTCGCGGCATGGATGGTCATCAGCCGCACGCGCCGGTTGTCCGCCTGTTCCTGCGTGCCTTCATCGGGCTGGTCCTGTTCCTGGCGGCGCAGGCGTTGCAGTTGATAGAGAAACCGCGACAGGCTCGGGTAGCGGCCGCTGTCAACCTCCAGTGCCAGCTCGATGAAGCGCGTCAGGTTGGCGTGCACCCGGGGCCGCAGGGCGGGCGGGAAGGCCGACAGATAACGCGCCAGCACCTCGCCCTCGTGGTAGATGCGATCCAGCAGATCATGCACGGGGACTTGTCCGGCCAGTGCGCGCCAGCCGTTCAGCAGCCGGCTGGCCGCGGCAAGCCCCGGGCTGTGTGCGGCCGGTACCTGCCCAAGGCGTTCATACCAGCTGCCGCTGTCCATGGCGGCAAGCCGCATCAGGTCTTCATCGCTTACCCCGAATACCGGACAGCGCAACACCTGGGCGAGCGCCAGGTTGTCATAGGGTGAAATCAGGATATTCAGCAGGGCCTCGAGATCACGGATCTCGATATTCTGCAACAGGGTGCCCCGGCCGGCACCAAGGTAGGGGATGCCGGCGTCCCGCAGGGCACGTTCGTAGGCCGTGACATGGGTGCGTTGGCGTACCAGGATCATGATATCGCCATAGTCCAGCTCACGCGCCGCTCCCTCCTCGCCGATCAGGGTCCGCTCGTCCAGCAGTTGGCGGATTTGTGCGGCAATGGTTTTCCCTTCGCGGTAGTGGCGCAGGTCCTCAGCCAACCGGCGCGGTTGCAGCAGGGGATTGCGCAGGCCGCTCCCGCTGGCCGGCTCTGCGGGGGCGTCGGTCCCGGTACTGGCCAGCGGCAGCACCTCGGCACGGCCGTACAGATCCTCGAGCCAGGTGGCGTGGGGGGTGTAGCGGCTGATGCGCTCATTGAGCAAGCCACTGCCGAACACCCGGTTGACGCAGTCGATGATGGCCCGGGCCGAGCGCCGTGACTTGTCCAGCGGGTAGCACCCGGCCTGCAGCCGGTCTTCCAGCCAGTCCGAGGCAGTCGCCAGCAGGGCCGGGTTGGCGCGCCGGAAGCGGTAGATGGACTGCTTCTCGTCGCCGACCAGAAACACCGTGCGCGCCCGTTCCGCCTCGCCGGCCGCCAGCTCCCCAAGCAGTGGCAGCAGCAGGCGCCACTGGGTCGGGTTGGTGTCCTGGAATTCATCGACCAGCAGGTGGTCGATGCGCTGGTCCAGCTTGTACTGGATCCAGTTGGCATGCGCACTGCGGTTAAGCAGTTCGCAGGCCTGCCATTCGAGATCGGAGAAATCCAGCAGCCGCTGTTCCTGCTTGATGCGCTGGAAATGCTTCAGCAGACGCACACCGGCCGTGTACCAGGCGCGGGTGGTGCGCACGCTATTGATGCGTGCCAGACGGTCCAGTCGGCCGAGCAGCTCGGTGACGAACTGCTCGTGCAGTTCCAGCAGGCGGCATTCATCCGCCGCCCCGAGACGCTTGCACTGGGCAGGGGAGGCCTTGCGCTTGCGGGCCTGCTGCTGTTTTGTCAGGAAGACATCCCTGAACAGCGCGAAGCGAGCGGTTGCCGACAGTGCCGTCGCTGCCAGGGCCTCGCTCAGTTGCGCCTGTAATCGCCTGTCGGTCGCCGTGTTACGTCCCAGCAGTTCTGCAAACTCCTGGAGCTGTGCGTGCCGGGTGGCGTCGGGGAAGTCCGCCAGCGGGTCATCCCCGGGAGCGATCCCGAACAGGCTGTTCAGCTGTTGCGCAGCCCAGGTGGCGGGGTCTCCCTGATCCCGGGTGTAGGCCCACCAGTCACTGCGGTGGCCAAGAAACGACAGCAGTGCATTGCGTGTATTGGGGAGCCCGCCGCACAAGTCGATGAGTTGCTCGAGTGCCCGGGCCAGCGGCGAGTCCGGTTGTCGCGTGGCCTGCATGAACAGGGCGTCCCAGGCCTCCTGTTCAAGTATCACGGTAGACTCGCTGATCTCGAAGCCGGGCGGGATGCCGGCCTCCAGGGGGAAGCGCTGCAGCAGTTCCTGGCAGAAGGCATGGAAGGTGGTGGTGCGCAGGGGATAGGGATTGAACAGGTGCTGTTCATACAGGCGGCGCGCCTGCCGGCGGGTATCCGGGTCCGGTCCGATCCCGCACTGTTTCAGCAGCGTATCCAGTCCGGTATCGTCGGCACGCATCATTTCACGCAGGCGCTCGGTCAGGCGTTCCTGCATTTCAGCGGCGGCCTTGCGGGTGAAGGTGATCGCCATGATGCTGTCCGGGCGGGCCCCGTCCAGCAGCAGGCGGATGATGCGCGTGACCAGCAGCCAGGTCTTGCCGGTGCCGGCCGAGGCATGCACCGTGGCATTGTGGGACGGGCTGGCTGCCGGCAACGGATCAGTGTGGTTCAGCGTGTTCATGCCGATTCGGCGTCGCCATCAGTCGTGGCGTCATCCAGCCATGCCTGCTGCCGGCACAGGCCGTCCATTTCACAATACCGGCAGACATCGGCGTCACCCCAGGCCGGCAACGGGGTGCCTGCACGGATGGCGGCCAGCACCGTTACCAGGCGTTCGCGTACCGCCGTGGCCAGCTCGTCGAGGGCCGCCCCCTGGATTGACAGCGTGTCGCTCACCTTGCGGTCGAGCTGCAGGTAGCCGACCTGTACCGGCAGACTGTCGGTAAGCAGGGCATAGGATGGCAATTGCACGGCTTCGCCCGTTTCGACCTGCTCCCGTTTCGGTACGGCACCGGTCTTGTAATCGATGACCGCGAGTCCATCGGGCCCCGAGTCGATGCGGTCGAGACGCCCGTGCAGCAGGTCCTCTCCGGTCAGCCGGGTCTCGGTCTGTTGCTCGACCTGCTGCACCGCCCACTGCAACTGCTGCCTGATCTGCCAGTCGATGTAGTCAGGAATCAGGTCATCCCAGCGTTTCAGCCAGGCGCGGTGTTCGAAATTGTCCTCCAGGTCATCGGCGAACACGGCCGCGGAGAGTTCGCGCAGGAAGGCGATGGCATCGGTGCGGTTCTGCACCGTCAGTGGTTGCGCGAACGGGCCCGGCAAGCGCTTGTGGCCGCCATGGAAGGCCTCCAGGCAGCGGTGGATACGTTCGCCGTAGTCGGACTTCTCCAGGGCCTCGCTGACGGCCTCGCGCGGTTTCAGGCGCAGGGCATCGGCCGCGTAAAAACGATAGGGGCAGTCGATCAGACGCTGGTGGCTGCCAGCCGACAGGCGCCGGGGCTGCAAGGCGGCAGCGAGGACCGGGGCGGGGTGCCCGGCCGGCACGGGTAACGGCAGCGGATTGGCGCCGCGGACCTGCGCCAGCGGGTTGTCCGCCAAGGCCTGCAGTTCACCGGCCAGCAGGTCATCATCAGCGTAGGCCAGCCGGTGAAAGGTCTGCAGGGCCTCCAGCCAGGGGCTGGGCAGGCGGGTCTCGCCGGCGCTCTCGCGGCACCAGGTCAACAGGATCCGCGGGGCACTCTCCAGCAGGCTGCGGAACCGGTGCAGGTTTTGCTGGTAGCGTTCGGGCCATGCCGGGAGACCGAGTTCCTGGCGTACCCCGTCGTTGAAGAACGGCGAACCGGCACTTGCACCCGGCAGGTGCTCGCGGTCACAGGCGCCCAGGACCAGGCCATCGAAACGGCCCAGCTGGGCCTGCTGCAAGGTCAGTAACATAACCGGACTGGCGTCACTGGCCGGATGGAAGTCATGGCGTTCCAGGGCCGCGCCCAGCCAGGCGCGGAACGTGAGCCAGTCCATTGTGAGCGCGCAATGGCCGGCGGCCTGGTAGAGCAGGTCCCATTCATCGAGTATCCGCCGGCCTGCCGGGTCCGCGCCGAAGGCCGCCCACAGGCCAAGGATCTCCATGCTGCTGCGCAGGCCCTCGAGCAGGCGCGCCGGGGGGGCACCGTTTCCGGTAATGAATTCCCGCAAGGGGTCCGCGGCCTGGTCAAGCCGGTTGAGCAAAATGCGAATGGCCTCGGCCGAGCGCTCTGTCCATGAACTGTCGAGCCGCCGGCTGCGGTAGTCGAGGTGCCGGCGGTAGCGTTCCAGCCCGCGGGCGATCTGCTCGTGCAGGATAATGTCCTGTTCCAGACGATGCACGGTTGCCAGGTGGGCCTCGCATTCCCCGGGCGGGCAGACAAACGGCGACTTGAGCACATCCAGCAGTGGCTGGTGGGCGAAATCCTCCTCCACGGTCTCCAGCCAGCGTTCCAGGGCGGCGGCGGCACTGGTCGTGGACAGTGCCCAGCCGCCACTGTCCTGAAGGGCAATACCGGCACGTTCCAGCAGTGCACGCACCCGGCGTGCCAGGCGCCGGTCCTCGGTCACCACTGCGATGGAGTCCCGGCCTTCCAGTAACCACTGGCGCACCTGGATATCGATGGCCCGGGCCTCCTGCTCGGCGGAGTTGGCCGGCAGGATGGCCAGCGTGCCGGCCAGCGGTGAGGTCGTCAGCCGGGCGCGCAAGTCCCGGGCACGTTCCGCCGGCGAATGCTCGCTGCTCAGCAGGGCGGCGTCCAGGCAACGAGACACCGGTGCGGGTTCCGGCAGGGGGGCCGCGGCTGCGCCGCTGTGGGCAAGCAGCCTGTGTAGGAGGTGCTGGCTGATTCGTTGCGGGTCCTGTGGCGGGGCCTGCAGGATGACCTCGACACGGCCCCTTTGCAGCAGCCCGTTCACCCAGTCAAGTTCGGCAAGCGACAATGTAGCGGGCCCGACCAGGAAGAAAACCGTGTCGCCGCCGGTTTCAGACGCTGCGGCCAGGCGTTGCAGATAGGCCATGCCCGGGTCGCACAGCTCCCGGGCATCCAGTTGTTCATGCCACGCCTCCCAGAGGCGGTACACAATGGTGGCCTCCATCCCCAGCGGTTCCGGTATGCCGCCGCTGATGCCGTAGGCCTGTGCCAGCAGGGCGGAGAAGTCGTCCAGGGTTTCCGGCAGGTGCACCCGGTTGAGGGTCAGCTCGTCGAACAGGCCGAGCAGGTCGCTGGCGATGTGCCAGGGATCGATACCGGCGAACACTGAGGGTTGTTGCTGCAGGGCCTCGACCAGCATCAGTTCGAGGCGGGCGCGGCCCGGGACCTCCCGATCCAGCAGCAGGTGTTCACGCAGCCAGAGTTCGGTGGTGAGGATGCTTGGGCCCAGCAGGGCGGGGTGCTGGCTACCTGTGGCCTGCAGCAGCTGCCGGCGCAGACGCGGCGCGAATTGCATATCGGGCAACAGGACAACGCAATCCGTCAGGTCGGGGAGGGTCGCGGCGCAGCGGCTGACAATGCGCTGCGCTGCCACCTGCAGGATATCGTCCCGGCAGGCAACCGGGATGATGCACTCAGCCGGAGGCACGGGGCGACTCCCGGCCGGGCAGCCTTGCGCTGGGGTAATAACCTGCATATTGCACCAGTCGGCTGCGGGCCAGTGTGAAAACAGCCTTACACGAGGGTTTAACTATCAATGATCCGAAAAAATCCAGCAGTGCAATTTGTAAACGGCCCGCAGCCTATCCGGGCCCTGGCTTGTCCAGGCCCACCTGGACTTGATCTTCACTCAAGTCATAGCTACGGCTATGACCTTCGTTCCAGAACTGTGTCCAGTCGCGCCTGTCCTGCGCCAGCATCCCGGATACTGATGCAACATGCAGGATAGCGGTTTATGGACCGTCCTTCAGCGTTCCAGGTACTGGAGCTTGTCGGGTTTGTCCTTCCACTCGTCCGCATCTGCCGGGGCTTCCTTCATCTGGGTGATGACCGGCCATTCCCTGGACAGCTCGGTGTTGAGTTCGAGGAAGTGTTCCTGCCCCTCGGGCAGGTCGTCCTCGGCGTAGATGGCGTTGATCGGGCATTCCGGTTCACACAGGGTGCAGTCGATGCATTCGTCCGGGTCGATCACCAGGAAGTTGGGCCCCTCGTGGAAGCAGTCCACCGGGCACACCTCGACACAGTCGGTGTATTTGCACTTGATGCAGTTTTCAGTGACGACAAATGTCATGTGATTCTCCCGGGGTGTTCGCTGATGCAGGTGGTGCGCCTGCGGACAGCATGATCCATATTCTCAGGTGTGAAATATAAGTCTATGTAATCAGTCAATAAATAATCTATGGGTGTGGATTATAGCAAAGCCGCCGTATGCCTGGCTGCTTATCCGTTGAGTTTCTGCTGTGCCAGTTCCTTGAGGGTATACAGCACCTGGTGTGCCTGGCGCGGCGTCATGCTGTCCGGGTCGATCCCCTCCAGTGCACCCACCAGGGGATGCCCGCGGGAGATGTCGAACAGGCCCATCTGGGCGCGCGGCGCCGGTTTCTCCCGGATGGTGGTGTCACCTTGTTCCAGTTCATCAAGACGCTGTTGCGCCTGTTCGATGACCCCGGGCGGTACGCCGGCCAGTGCCGCGACGTGCAGGCCGTAACTGCGGTCGGCCGCACCGGCCTTTACGGCGTGCATAAACACGATCCGGTCACCGTGTTCGACTGCGTCTAGGTGCACGTTGGCGATGCCTTCACAGGTCTCTGGCAAGGATGTCAGTTCGAAATAGTGCGTCGCAAACAGGGTGAAGGCCTGGATGCGCGTGGCGAGATCGACCGCGCAGGCCCCGGCCAGCGACAGGCCATCGTAGGTGCTGGTACCACGGCCGATCTCGTCCATCAGCACCAGGCTGTTGGCGGTGGCGTTATGCAGGATATTCGCGGTCTCGGTCATCTCGACCATGAAGGTGGAACGGCCGCCGGCGAGGTCGTCGGAGGCGCCGATGCGGGTGAAGATACGGTCGACCGGACCGATGACCGCCTTGTCGGCCGGCACGTAGCAGCCGATATGCGCCAGCAGCACGATAAGCGCCGTCTGGCGCATGTAGGTCGACTTGCCGCCCATGTTGGGACCGGTGATGATCAGCATGCGCTGTCTGGCGTTGAGCCGGGTGTCGTTGGGGATGAAGGGCTCGTCCAGCAGCTGTTCGACCACCAGGTGGCGGCCACCCTCGATGCGGATGCCGGGGCGCCGATCCAGTACCGGGCAGCTCAGGTTCAGGGTGAGTGCGCGCTCGGCAAAGGTTGACAGTACATCGAGTTCGGCGAGCCCCCCGGCGCAGCGTCCCAGGGGTTCGAGGTAGCTGCCGAGTGTCTCCAGCAGTTCGTTGTAGAGCGCCTTCTCCCGAGCCAGGGCACGCTCGCGCGCACTCAGTACCTTGTCCTCGTGCGCCTTGAGTTCCGGGGTGATGTAACGCTCCACCGCCTTGAGGGTCTGGCGGCGCTGGTAGTCCGCGGGCACCCTGTCGGCCTGTAGCCGGCTGACCTCGATGTAGTAGCCATGCACCCGGTTGTAGCTGATCTTCAGGCCGGCGATGCCGGCGCGCTCGCGCTCCCGGTTCTCCATCTCGACCAGGATCTGGTCGCCGTGTTCGCTGAGATCGCGCAGTTCGTCCAGTTCCGCATCGTAACCGGCGGCGAGCACGCCACCGTCGCGGACCAGCACCGGCGGGGTCTCGACAAGGGCCCGGCACAGCAGTTCGTGGACCTCGGGGTGCTCGCCGATACGCCCGGCGAGCTCATCCAGCAGGGGATCATTGAAACCCGACAGCTGTTGCTGCAGTTCGGGGAGTTGCCCGAGGCTGTCGCGCAGGCCGCTGAGGTCGCGCGGACGCGCCGACATGAGGGCCACGCGTGCCAGGATGCGTTCGATATCCGCGATGCCCTTGAGCAGTCCGTGCAGGTCCTCGAAGCAACGGTCTTGCACGAGCTGGCCCACGCACTGGTGGCGCCGCTGCAACTGTTCCGAATCACGCACGGGCCGGTTCAGCCAGCGTCGCAGCAGTCGCCCGCCCATGCTGGTCGCGGTGTGGTCGAGCACACCCACCAGGGTGTGTCCCGCGATGCCGCTGCTGGATTGTTCCAGTTCAAGGTTGCGGCGCGTGGCGGCGTCCATCACCAGGCTGTCTGCGTGGTGTTCAACGTACAGGCTGCGCAGGTGGGGCAGGGCGGTGCGCTGGGTGTTGCTTACGTATTGCAGCAGGCTGCCCGCGGCGCCGATGGCACAGTCGAGTCCGTCACAGCCGAAGCCGGAGAGATCGCGAGTGCCGAACTGTTCATTCAGCCGGCGCGCGGCGCTGTCGCTGTCGAATTGCCAGGGCGGCTGCAGGCGCAGGCCGTGCGCATTGCGCACGGTCTCGGGCAGGGTCACTGCCTCGTTACAGACGAGTTCGGCGGGATGCAGGCGTTCCAGTTCGCCCAGCAGGGCCTCTTCGGTGGCGAGTTCCTGGATGCCGAAGCGTCCCCCGGCGAGATCCAGGGTGGCCAGCCCCCAGGTCTTGCCGGCCTGGTTGACGGCGACCAGCAGGTTGTCCTGGCGGTCATCCAGCAGGGCCTCATCGGTGACCGTGCCCGGCGTCACGATGCGGGTCACCTGGCGCTCCACCGGCCCCTTGCCGGCGCCGACATCGCCGACCTGTTCGCAGATGGCCACGGATTCGCCCTGGCGAACCAGGCGGCCCAGGTACTGTTCGGCGGCATGCACGGGGACGCCGGCCATGGGAATGGGTTCACCCGCCGACTGCCCGCGGGCCGTCAGGGTGATATCAAGCAGGCGCGCGGCGCGTTGCGCATCCTCAAAGAACAGCTCGTAGAAGTCCCCCATACGGTAGAAAACCAGGATGTCGGGGTACTCGGACTTGATGCCGAGGTACTGCTGCATCATGGGGGTGTGGCCGGACGCTGCTGACATGGCGCGCAAGTCTACATCAATACACGCGGTTTGCGGAGGTAGTATTCAGCCGTCAGGTGACTTTACCGCAGAGACGCTGAGAGCGCGGAGAATTCAAAATGATCCACCGCAAAGGCACGCGACTGCAGGGATGCAGGAGGTAGAGCACCAAAAGTAGGCGCTTTAGGCGACGCAGGGAGCAGTTACCGAAAGGACGCAAAGAAAAACATCTATAAATAGAAACACATTATCATCTAATATGTTGAGGAAATTTCCGCCTGCGGGAAAATGACACAGTTTTTTATATTGTCTTTATTGTCTTTGCGTCCATTGCGTCTTTGCGGTGAGGTCAATTTTGGATTGTTTCTCTGCGGCCTCTGCGCCTCTGCGGTAGATGTCGTTGCGCCTTTGCTACGTTGCCGATCTGCACTAAGATGCCCGCATGACTGACATAAGCGGGCTTGCGCATCGGGTGGGTGAGGCATTGCTGCAGCGGAAGCGGATGCTGGCGACGGCTGAGTCCTGCACCGGCGGCTGGGTGGCGAAGTGCCTGACGGATGTCGCCGGCAGCTCGCAGTGGTTCGAGCGCGGTTTCGTGACCTACAGCAACCGCTCCAAGCAGGACATGCTGGGGGTGTCGGCGGGCACCCTGGATTCCCAGGGGGCGGTCAGCGAGGCGACCGTTCGGGAAATGGCGGCAGGCGTGCTCCAGCACAGCCCGGCCGAGCTGGCCCTGGCCATCAGCGGGATCGCCGGTCCCGGCGGTGACGTACCCGGCAAATCGGTCGGCACGGTGTGTTTCGCCTGGGTCACCCGCGGTGGTGGCCAGCGGGTCGAGACCCGGCACTTCAGCGGCGACCGGGAGGCCGTCCGCCGTCAGTCGGTCGAACATGCCCTGGAGGGGCTGCTGGATGAACTCGGGGCCGACTGAGCCCACCCAGCGTCTGTTCTTTGCCCTGTGGCCCGATGCCGGGGTGCGTACCGCGCTGGCCGGGTTTGCGCAAGGACACATCCACAAGCCGGCCCGGTGTGTGCCCGAGGCCAAGCTGCACATCACCCTGGCCTTCCCGGGATCAGTGCCCCGGGCCGTCCGCGACTGCCTGGAGGCGGCCGCGGCTGACATCCGGGCCAGCCCGTTTGAATTGACCGTCGACCGTGTCGGCTACTGGCCGCGGCCGCGCATCCTCTGGGCCGGGCCGACCCATACCCCGGCCGAGGTGTGGTCATTGGTTAAAGGCCTGCGCATGGCCATGCTGGCCTGCGGGCTGGAACCGGAGACCCGGCCCTGGCAGGCGCATGTGACCCTCGCGCGCAAGGCCGTACGCGCATTGCCGGTTACCGAAATCGATCCCGTCAACTGGTCAATCAGCGATTTCTGTCTGGTCGAGTCGGTCACCGACCCGGCCGGGCCGGTATACCGCATCATCCGGCGCTGGCCGCTAGTGGGCCACACCCCATCTATGTGATAATCCGGGCTTCGCCGATACCTGTGGCGGACACGGACAGTCAGACCACGATCAACACTTTGGAGGGGCAAATGGAAGACAACAAACGCAAGGCATTGAGTGCGGCGCTGGGCCAGATCGAGAAGCAATTCGGCAAGGGTGCGGTGATGCGCATGGGGGATGTCAGCGCGGTACGTGATGTGGATGTGGTGTCCACCGGTTCACTGGGGCTGGACATCGCACTGGGCATCGGCGGCCTGCCACGCGGTCGCGTCATCGAGATCTACGGACCCGAGTCCTCCGGCAAGACCACGCTGTCGCTGCAGGTCATCGCCGAGGCGCAGAAGCTTGGTGGTACGGCCGCCTTTGTGGACGCCGAGCACGCACTCGATCCCAGCTACGCGGAAAAGCTCGGCGTTGATGTAGACGAACTGCTGGTCTCACAGCCGGATACCGGCGAACAGGCGCTGGAGATCACCGACATGCTGGTGCGCTCCGGTTCAATCGACGTGGTGGTGGTCGACTCGGTGGCGGCACTCACCCCCAAGGCGGAGATCGAGGGCGACATGGGCGACTCGCACATGGGCCTGCAGGCACGCCTCATGTCACAGGCCCTGCGCAAACTGACCGGCAATATCAAGCGTTCCAACACCATGGTCATCTTCATCAACCAGATCCGCATGAAGATCGGCGTCATGTTCGGCAACCCGGAGACCACCACCGGCGGCAACGCCCTCAAGTTCTACTCGTCCGTGCGCCTGGATATCCGCCGCGTCGGCGCCATCAAGAAGGGCGACGAGATCCTCGGTAACGAGACCCGCGTCAAGGTGGTCAAGAACAAGATGGCGCCGCCGTTCAGGAAGGCCGAGTTCCAGATCCTGTACGGCGAGGGCATTTCGCGCGAGGCGGAGCTGATCGACCTGGGCGTACAGCATGGCTTCGTCGAAAAGTCCGGCGCCTGGTACAGCTACGGCAGCGACCGCATCGGCCAAGGGAAGGATAACGTTCGCGAGTTCCTCAAGCAGAACCCGGACATCGCCGGCGAGATCGAGGCCAAGCTGCGTGCCAAGCTGCTGGCGAAGGACGAGAAGGTCGTCAAGGAGGCCGAGGAACTCGAAGCTGAAGCCTGAGCAGGCAAGCGATTCCACGGCGCTGCGCAAGTCCGCAATGGACTACCTGGCGCGCCGCGAGCACAGTGAGCAGGAACTGGCCCGCAAACTGACCGGGCGTGGTTTCGATCCCGTACTGGTCGAGGCCACGCTCGCCGACCTGGTGGCCGAGAAGCTGCTTAGCAACAACCGCTTCGTCGAGGCCTTCGTGCACTCCCGCTTCCAGCGTGGCTCCGGGCCACAGAAGATCCACGCGGAACTGCGCGGCCGCGGTATCGACGAGTCATTGATCAGTGACTGTATCGATGCCTACGGCAAGCAGTGGCTGGAGCTGGTCCGGGAAGTCCGGGAAAAGAAATTCGGCGCGCCCCTGCCGGCGGATTTCCGTGAACGCAGCCGCCAGGTGCGTTTCCTGCAACAGCGCGGTTTCACCTCCGAGCAGATAGCCACCGTGTTCCGCGATCCGGAATAGGCTCTATACAGCGGCCATCTAAATACCCGAAAGGTGTTTCATTCCGGCGCCAATGCCTGAATAATAAAAGCCTGAGCTTTTCAAACAGCTACGGCCGGCAGGGCCTGATTCGGAACGTGTTTCTATGAACAGCAGCGCAGAGCTTCGTACCGCCTTTCTGGAATTCTTCGAGACGCGCGACCATGAGGTCGTGGCGTCCAGCTCGCTGGTGCCTGTCAATGACCCCACGTTGCTGTTCGTGAATGCGGGCATGGTGCAGTTCAAGGACGTGTTTCTGGGCAAGGAGCAGCGCGGCTATGTCCGCGCCGCCAGCAGCCAGCGCTGCGTGCGCGCCGGCGGCAAGCACAATGACCTGGAAAATGTCGGCTATACCGCGCGCCACCACACCTTCTTCGAAATGCTGGGCAACTTCAGCTTCGGCGATTATTTCAAGCGCGATGCCATTGATTATGCCTGGGAATTTCTGACCGGGGTGCTGGAGATCCCGCCAGAGAGACTCTGGATCACGGTGTTCGAGGACGACGACGAGGCCGCAGCGATCTGGCTGGAGGAGATCAAGGTCGATCCTGCGCGCTTCAGTCGCATCGGCGCCAGGGACAACTTCTGGTCCATGGGCGAGACCGGGCCCTGCGGTCCCTGTACCGAGATCTTCTATGACCACGGTCCTGAGATCCCGGGCGGACCGCCAGGCACACCGGACGAGGATGCCGACCGTTATGTGGAGATCTGGAACCTGGTCTTCATGCAATACGACCGGGATGCGGAGGGCACGCTGCATCCCCTGCCCAGGCCCTCGGTCGACACCGGTATGGGGCTGGAACGGCTGGCGGCCGTGATGCAGGGCGTGCACAGTAATTATCAGATCGACCTGTTCCGCAATCTTGTCAGCAGTGCGGCCGCAATCACCGGGACTGCTGACCTGGCAAACAACTCCCTCAATGTGATTGCCGATCACATCCGTTCCTGCGCCTTCCTGGTGGTTGACGGGGTGCTGCCCTCCAACGAGGGCCGCGGCTATGTGCTGCGCCGCATTATCCGCCGCGCCGTGCGCCACGGTTACCGGCTGGGCGCGGAACAGCCGTTCTTCTACAGGCTGGTGGCGCCGCTGGTCGCGGACATGGGGGCGGCCTACCCGGAACTGAAAGACAGCCAGGCGCACGTGGAGCGCATCCTGCGCCTGGAAGAGGAACGTTTTGCCGAGACCCTGGAGCAGGGCATGCGCATACTCGAGGACGACCTGGCTGCCATGACGGGTACGCTGATTCCCGGTGAGACGGTGTTCAGGCTCTACGACACCTACGGTTTTCCCGTCGACCTGACTGCCGACATCGCTCGTGAGCGCGGTCTGAGCCTGGACTCCGAGGGTTTCGAGCGGGCGATGCAGGCCCAGCGCGAGCGCGCGCGGGCGGCAAGCCACTTCGAGGCGGATCACGCCGCCGGTCTCGATATCGAGGGCAGCACGGAATTCTGTGGCTACGAACAACTGGTGGATGAATCGGTCGTCACCGCCCTGTTTTGCGACGGCGCCCGTGTGGACCGGCTGGCGGCGGGCGAGGCGGGTATCGTGGTGCTCGAGCGCACGCCGTTCTATGCCGAATCCGGCGGCCAGGTCGGTGACCGCGGCTGGCTGGAAACCGCCACGGCGCGTTTCGTGGTCAACGATACCCGGAAACAGGGCGGCGTGTTTGCCCATGTCGGTACGCTGGAATCCGGCAGCCTGCTCCGGGGCGAGACCGTCGAGGCACGCGTCGACGCGGCGCGCCGTCAGGCCACGGTGCTCAATCATTCCGGCACCCACTTGCTGCACGCCGCCTTGCGTACGGTGCTGGGTGACCATGTACAGCAGAAGGGCTCGCTGGTGGAACCTGAGCGTCTGCGTTTCGACTTCACCCACTACGAGCCGCTGACGCAAGCACAGCTGGAACAGATCGAGGCGCTGGTGAACGCGCAGGTGCGGGCCAATGCAGTGGCCGAGACCCGGGTGATGTCGGTCGATGATGCATTGTCATCGGGCGCCATGGCGCTGTTCGGCGAGAAGTACGGGGACCAGGTGCGGGTGCTGTCGATCGGCGAGTTCTCCGTCGAATTGTGCGGTGGTACCCACGTCAGGCATGCCGGTGACATCGGACTGCTGAAGATCACCGGTGAAAGTGGCATCGCCGCGGGCGTGCGGCGTATCGAGGCCGTCACCGGAGAACGCGCCCTGCAGTGGGTGAGCAGCAACGAGAAAAGCCTGCAGCGTATCGCCGAGCTGGTGAAGGGCGGTCGTGACGATATCGATGAGAAAGTGTCGCAACTGTTGGAGAAGAACCGCCGCCTGGAGAAGGAACTGCAGCAACTCAAGGGCCGGCTGGCCAGCAGCCAGGGCAGTGACCTGGCTGCCCAGGCGGTCGAGGTCAATGGCATCAAGGTGCTGGCGGCACGGCTGGACGGTGCGGACAGCAAGGGCCTGCGTGAGACCCTTGACCAGCTGAAGAACAAGCTGGGTTCGGCGGCCGTGGTGCTGGGTACGGTCGATGGGGGCAAGGTGAGTATTGTCGCCGGGGTCACCAGGGACCAGACCGACCGCATCAAGGCGGGTGAACTGGTCAATGCGGTGGCCAGCCAGGTGGGTGGCAAGGGGGGTGGACGGCCGGACATGGCCCAGGCGGGCGGTAACCAGCCGGAGCACCTCGATGCCGCCCTGCAATCCGTCGTGGGCTGGGTACAGGAACGGGTCGGGAGCTGAAATCTTTTTACCCAATGCCTACTATAGCTATATTCCTGATCTTTTATATTGTGATAGTTTTACAATAAGTTGGCGTATATTTGTTAACCTGATTCTGATATGGCACTAATCGTTCAAAAATACGGCGGGACCTCGGTTGGCAGCCCCGAGCGCATCGAGCATGTCGCGGACAAGGTGCTCGGCTGGCGTAATAAGGGCAACGATGTCGTGGTGGTGGTTTCTGCCATGAGCG
>CAMYJZ010000035.1 GCA_947258845.1 uncultured Ectothiorhodospiraceae bacterium
CACCTCGGGCATACCGATACCGGCCTGCTTCGCCTGGCGCCGGACGGTGTCCACCAGCCACTGCTCGGTGCTGTTGCCCGGCTTTTCGATAATCTGCACGCCCATGGAACGCTTGGCCATGAACTTGGACAGGGCGAGAGAGATGAAGGAGCCGCCGAAACCGATGACGGCGGACATCACCAGCAGGGCCTGCAGGTTCAGGTCGACGCCGTTCTCGGCCAGGATGCCCTCGATACCCAGCACCTGGAAGACCACGCTGATCAGGACCAGCACGGCGGCGTTGGTGGCCAGAAAAAGCATTATTCGCATCATGGTTTTGTCACCTTGCGCTGAAATCAGACACGAGTATAGATGGTGCCGATCGGGAAAAATTCAATCCCCGGTGCTGCAAGGTAAACAATTGTGGCCGGCCGGTGCAACCGGCCCGCCACGGCCTCGCAGGCTGCGGGATTGTGCTATCTGTCAAACACCACCGGCACCACGTCGTTGAAACTCGACGCGAATTGCACCTTCATGCCCGCGCGGATGTGCTCCGGCAGTTGCTCGAAATCGCCGCGATTGGCCTCCGGCAGGATCAGCCGCCTGATGCCGCTGCGCCTGGCCGCGATGACCTTCTCCTGGATTCCGCCCACCGGCAGGACATCGCCCGTGAGCGTCAGCTCCCCGGTCATGGCCAGGGTGCGCACCGGGCGCCGGCCCCGCGCCAGCGACAGGATCGCGGCGGCCATGGTGATGCCGGCACTGGGGCCGTCCTTGGGCGTCGCCCCCGCCGGGACATGCAGGTGCACGAACGCGCTCCTGAACCAATCGGACTTGACGCCGAGCCGGTCGGCATTGGACATGATGTAGCTGTAGGCGATCTCTGCCGACTCGCGCATCACCTCGCCCAGCTGGCCGGTCAGTTTCAGGCCGCGACTGTAGGAATGGATCCGGGTCGCTTCCACGCTCAGGGTAGCACCGCCCATGGCGGTCCACGCCAGCCCGGTAACCATGCCCACGCCGGTCTTGCGCCGCTCCTTCTCGAACAGCACCTTGCCCAGGTAGTCCTCGACATCGGCCGTCCGCACCCGAACCGGGGCCTGCTCGCCCTTCAGCAGCCTGACCACCGCCTTGCGGACAATGGCGCCCAGGTATTTTTCCAGGCGTCGTACGCCGGCCTCGCGGGCATAACCCTCGATGATCCTGCGCAGCGCGCCGGTGTCGATGCGCAACTGGCCGCGCGCCTTGAGACCGGCGCGCTTGATGAGTCGCGGCAGCAGGTGCTTGCGGGCGATCGCCAGCTTCTCGTCGGACAGGTAGCCGGACAGCCGGATGATCTCCATGCGGTCCAGCAGCGGACCGGGGATGGTGTCGAGCTGGTTGGCGGTGCAGATGAACAGCACCTTGGAAAGGTCGAACGGCACGTCCAGGTAGTGGTCCAGGAAATCGCTGTTCTGTTCGGGGTCGAGCACCTCCAGCAGGGCCGAGGCGGGATCGCCATGAAAGGAGGCACCGATCTTGTCGAGCTCATCCAGCATGATGACCGGGTTGGCCGCAGCCGTGCCCTTGATGGCCTGGATAAACTTGCCCGGCATGGCACCGATATAGGTACGCCGATGGCCCTTGATCTCGGCCTCGTCACGCATGCCCCCGAGTGAAAATCGGAAGAATTTGCGTCCCAGCGCACGGGCTATCGACTGGCCCATCGAGGTCTTGCCGACGCCCGGCGGGCCGACGAACAGGATGATGGAACCGGCCACCTCGCCGCGCATGATCCCCACCCCGAGGAACTCGAGGATGCGCTCCTTGACGTCCACCAGGCCCTCGTGGTCCTCATCCAGGATCTGCTGGGCCTGCTCCAGGTCGAGCCGGTCCGGGGTGTGCACGCCCCAGGGCAGCAGCGTCAGCCAGTCCAGGTAGTTGCGGGTGACGGCGTATTCGGGTGAACCGGTCTCCAGCAGGGCGAGCTTCTCCAGTTCCTCATCGATGCGCGCCTGAGCCGTTTCCGGCAGGACGAGCTCCCCGATGCGTTCGCGGAACTTGTCGACCTCGGCTGTCTTGTCGTCCTTGGACAGGCCCAGTTCCTTCTGGATCGCCTTCAGCTGTTCGCGCAGGAACATCTCCTTCTGGTGCGACTGGATCTCCGCCTCGACGTGCTGACGGATCTTCATCTGCGCCTTTGCCACCTCCAGTTCCTTGTTTATCAGGCGCAGGACCTTTTCCAGGCGCGACAGGATGTGCGTGGTCTCCAGCACCTCCTGCAATTCCTCCTTGCCGGCCGTGGTCAGGCTGGCGGCGAAGTCCGCCAGGTGGGAGGGATCGTCGGGGCTGAAGTGCTCGAGGAAGACCTTGAGTTCCTCACCGTAGAGGGGGTTTAACGGCACCAGCTCCTTGATGGTGTTGATAATGGCCACGGCATAGGCCTTGACCTCGGAGACATGTGCATAGGCGGTCTCCGGGTAGTAGCTGACGCGGGCCGTGTACGGTGGCAGCTTCGAGACCCAGCGCTGGATCCGGAAGCGCTGCAGGCCTTCCACCAGCACCTGCAGCTTGCCTTCGTCCTGCTGCACCCGGTGGATCCGGCAGGCGGTGCCCATGTCGTAGAAATCTCCGCTGCCGGCCTCCTCTACCCGGTCGGGTCGCACCAGCGACAGACCGATGATGTCGTGCGCCGAATCGTGCACTGCCTTGATGGTCGCCTCCCAGGGCTCGCGCTCCACCAGCAGGGGCATCACCTGCCCCGGAAAGAACGGCCGGCTGCTCTGCGGCAGCAGGTGGATCTCGCCCGGCAGCACGTCGGTGGCGCGGACGATCTCGCTGGCCGGGGTCTCGTTTTCCGTTTCTTCCCGGTTGTTATCCTGGTCGATATCCATAAGATTGATTAAATCATTTTGCCGACACCGCATTCAATGGGGTCAAACCGCGGGAAAACAAGGGCTGGCGGAGAACTTAATGCCCTGTATACTGTCTTATCTGTAACATTTCGGGGGCGACCTGGCTTCGACGTGGGTTGCGAAACCTGAGGTGCATGCCGAGGTGCAGAATACCTCGTAAATCCATCTGCAAACTTTTAGTTGCCAACGACGACAACTACGCACTCGCTGCTTAAAACCCAGTAGGGTGCCGTCTGACCGGAGCCGTGCTTGTGCGTCCGGGTTCTTTATACCCTTTGGGTATTCGGAACACTCAGGCGTCGACTCTCACAAGATCGCGTTGAAGCTCGTTCGGGGTGGATACGCTAAAACTTACCGAACTCGCTGTTTGTTTTCCCTGCCCGTCGGGTAGCAAGCAGTTAAACTAATAGACCGGGATAAGCATGTAGAGCCGATGGCGGAGAATTCACGGACGCGGGTTCGATTCCCGCCGCCTCCACCAAACAACAAAGGGTCACCGGCAGGTGGCCCTTTTTTGTTTGGCCGTGGTGCGGATGAGAACCCGCGTTGGGTTCGATGATGTTAGTTTACCTCGCCACTCAGCAGTACTTTGCCATCCTGGTCGACAACCGTAACGAACCTGATATCGTGATTCGGCACTGTGATAATCATGCAGGGATGCGTAATCACCTGCGCGACGAATAGACCGTCGGCCGGCTCGGTCCATTCAACGGGTACAGTGAGTTCACCATCCCTCAATCGCAGGGGGTCACTGGATAGCGCAAGCCTGTACCCCGCTGTCCGCCTCTGCCCCATCGATATCAGCAGGACTGAATCCTCAGAGAAGTCAACGACGGGTGCGCTGGCTGGACGCCCGTCTGGTTGGCCGGGCACGATTACCGGGTACATTTCCCGGTAGGCATCCTCCGCTTTGATCCAGCGAAGTGCCGGTGCAGCCTGCTGCCCCCCGCACAGCGTCGATCGATAAATGGTGTTGGCGATCAGAACCTGCGGGGGCGCCTCCCCCGTCATGGCACGACTGCAACCGGCCAGCAGCATCGCTGCAAGCAACAGGCAATTAAAGAGATATTTCACTATCCTGGCTCCTGCGTTCCCGACCTATGGGCCACGGCCGAGTCCTGCTACAGAGCGCCCCAGGCCAGTCGCTGACAACTCTGTGGTGAAGTTCAGGAAGCCGGAAATGAAATCGAGCCCCGACCGGTCGGAACTGACCGAAACAAGCGCAGGATCGGCCAGTGTCGGGTAGGCTCCACAGGCCTCACCTTCGTCACATATGGAGAGATCATTGTCCGAGTCGGTACCGGCCCCGATAAAGTAATCGCCCGCTGGCACGGCAGATAAACTATAGCTGTAGCGCCCGTTCACCGGGACGACATCCGTCTGGGCGACCGGTTCGAGATTCTCGTCAAACAACAATACCCAGAGATGACCGGAATCTGCCACCGCCTGACTGCCGACGCGCATCGTCACAGGGATACTGATCGTAGTATCAAGATCCGATGTCAGGGTAATCCTGGCTGAATAAGTGGCATCAGCGAGCCCGGTCCGATCCACGGCCACCGCGTAGGTACCCAACCCATCCGCATCGACGGCCTCGGCGGTAATAGTCAGCCATGCAGCATCGGCAGACAGGCGGCTGACACCGACACTGGTATCACCCGCCTTCGATACCGTCAGGCTGAGGTCTGTCACAGAACCGCTATAGTTCAACGCACTCGGATTTGCGATCAGTACACCGGGCGATACACCGCCGCCCGTGGCGATATCTCGCGCGGCATGCACGGCCATGAGGGCATCAATGATGCCCCAGCCATAACGATCATCACGCCCGCCATCACCAAGGTCTACCGTCATGAGACCATTGATAAGCAGACTGTCGAAGTCATCGGGCGTCAATCCCGGATAGATTGCCTTCATGAGTGCTGCCACACCGGCCACATGCGGCGTGGCAATCGAGGTCCCATCCAGCGACGCGTAGGCCGCCTTGCGGATGCCCGAGGAATCATCCACCCAGGTACTGCGCACCGAGTTATCCAGCGAACGGCTACCATCCCCTCCCGGGGCCGCAATGTCGATGCCGGGCCCAAAGTTGGAATAGATTGCCGGCATGCCTGCCGAGTCGAGCGCTGCGACCGCTATGACGCCATCGTAAGCACCCGGGTAGCTTGGACTGCTAGTGCTCTCGTTGCCGGCGGCGGCAATGCTGATAATGCCGGCATCGCGGATCTGAATAAGCAGGTCCTGCATCTGCTGAACATAGCAGTTCAAACACCCCAGGCTGAGATTGATAATCCCGGCAGGCTGTACCGGAATCGTGCCGGAGTCATTGGGCAGGCCGGCAGCATAGCGGATGGCCTGCATGATGTCGTAAATCGTTCCAGTGGCTCCGAGCCCCACGGCACGAACAGGCATTATTTTTGCACCCCAGGTTACTCCGGCCACACCAACAGCGTTATTCGTACGGGCCGCCAGGATGCCGGCGACGTGGGTGCCATGCCATAGACTCGCACCCGGCAGAATGTCGGTTCCGGGATCATCCGGGCTGGCATCGATACCGTCCCCGTCGAGGGCACGGCCAGGATCACTGATAAAGTCGTAACCGGCGACCAGCTGGTCCTGCAGGTCCGGGTGGCCCAGGTAAATGCCGGTATCGATCACCGCGACGATGACATCACCACTCGCCGGCGTGCCTGTTGTCAGGTCCCATGCCTGGGGCAGGTTGATCATCGGGTAATGCCACTGGAGGGGATACTGGGCGTCGTTTGGCACCAGCTGCGGGCTGACCAGGTAATTGAGTTCAGCGCTTTCAACTGCCGCATTCTGGCTCAGGCCCTTCAACAAACGGATGGTCTCGAGCCGTTCTTCCTGCAGAGGCGTAAGACCGGTTCGCCATAAAGGTATCGTCTTGCCTGGACCATCCCCCGGGGTCGCCATGGCCCTTGCCTGTTCGGGAAGCTGGATAAGCATGGCACGGCTGGATTCACCTGCTTTAGCCCTGAACCCCCGCGCCTCCAACTGCGCCATAGGAGAGGCCTGCAGACTCGCTGCCTGTGGTTTATCCAGCGGCTTCAACCTGACAATCGCCTCGCCCGAAACGAATGCAGCACTCAGGCGCATTGCGGTCTCCAGTCCTGCGCTGGTGACATTACCCACAGAAAGGACGTAGTTCGAGGCACCGGCGAAGGCCTCGACCACCACAAGGAATGTTCCGCTGCCCGGTGCCGTGAGAACTTCCGTGGCACCAATCCCCACGGAGGCATCGATCACCACGGGGTTGACTGGATCGGCAGCGTCCACCATATAGAGATCAAGATCCGCCCCGGACAGGTCCCAGTCGCTGATAGCAAGCTCGATGGCCTGGCCGGCAACCAGTGTAATTTCGAAGATATCCGCGGGATCGGCGCTCAAACCAAAGCGGTCCATGCTGGAACCGGTCGGCAGCTCAGTCACGAACCCGCCCAGGACGACGGGATTCGGAATCGGCTGCTGCTGCCCGATATCATCGTTGGGGATATACGCTGCATCGGGATCGTTGGTGTCACTGTCAATGGCGGTCCCCGCCGCCGCCGTGATGGTGCCACTCAGGCTGTACATCGTTGCTGATGGCGGATCACCTGAAGATGAACCTCCACCCCCACCACATCCCGCTAAAAATGCGGCCAGGCACAGGGACACAATAACGTTGGTTTTCATGAGCTCAAATTAACATCGCCAGGACAAAGGGGACAAATTTATCTGGCGCACTTTTCCAGTAGCTGGTTGGCCGGTTTGCGGTGCTCGATTCGGTGACCGACTATTTCCTCAACTTGATTGATGAAGTGCAAATAAATCTGTCCCCTCTGAAGTCAGCGCTCGAAGCTGTACAGGATATCGGCACCGGTTGCGGTTCCGGTCTCGGTCTGGACCGAAAGGCGCTTGTTCAACTGATAGCGGATCCGCAAGGTATTCACTGCTTCCAGCAGGCCCACGCTGTAATTCACATACAGGCGCGGTGTGAGGTATTTGCCGATCTGCAGTGCGGCGCTGTCCAGGTCCTCACCGCCGCCGACCGACACCTCGTCCAGACCGAAGCTGGCACCGATATTCTGCGCCAGCAGATTGCCGCCCTTGAGACCCAGCGACGATGCCGCATTGAACAGCATCTGCCCTTCACTGCCCGATGCGCTCTGCACCGGGCGCCCGAGCAGCAGATAGGACAACTGGTCCTCCTGCGGCAGGCTCGGTTGGGAAAACAACTCCAGCTCGGGCACCTGCAGATCGCCGATTACCTTCACGCCCGCCAGCACATCGCCCGTCTTGCGCACCGCGCGGATATCCAGGGCCGGGTTGTCCACTGGGCCACCGCGGTACAGAAGGCGGCCGGTCTCGATTTCGAGTTTCTGGCCATAGGCCTGGTAGACACCGTCGACGATGCGCAGTTCGCCACTTGCCAGCGTCACCCGCCCCGGTTCATCCACCACGTCGAGGGTGCCGGTCAGGCGTCCGCTCAGGCCAAAGCCATTGAAGCGTACCGCTTCGCCCAGAACCAATTTCACGCGGCTGGTCACGGCCCATCCCGGCGGTGGCTGCTCATCCTGACTGATTACCACCACGTCCTTGCTGGGCATCTGCGCACCTTGAAGGTCACGCGGCTCGATCAGTGCCTCCGGGATGGTCAGGCTGCCGTTCACCGACAGCCTGCTTGGTTGCACGTCCAGCCGCAGATCCGGTGCCAATAAGACGCGCGCCTCGGGCAGGTTGACGGCCTCGAATTCTGCACCGGTAATCTGCACCCTGCCCTGCAGTTCGGTCGTGCCCGCGCCTTCGAAATCGCCGCGCAGGGCCAGCGTACCCGGACCGCTGCGCGCCGCGCCCTGCAGCCGGATGCGATCGCTGGCCCGGTCGCTGCTCACCACCAGCTGCAGGTCCTCCAGCGTGGTGCCAGTCGGCCCGATAAAGGCACGACCCTCATCCAGTCTCAGCTCACCCGCCGGCCGGGGTACGGCCAGGGTACCACCCAGGTCGACAGCGGCACGCAGCACGCCCTCGAGCTGATCGACATTCCCGAGCAGGCCTTCCACCAGGGACAGGTCGCGCACCTCGCCTCGCAACTGTCCGCTCAGGGGCTGCTGGTCCGTCGCCACCCCCGGGTGGTAGCCGGGTAGCTGCGCACTCAACTGCAGCTGATCTTCACCGGTCAGGCGCAGGGCCGCCGTGCCGGTCAGGCCCGCGTCCGTCAGACGTGCATCCATATCAAGCCCGTCGAATGCCGCGCTTTCGCTGCCCGTGTCTCCCGCCCAGTTCACTGTGCCGCCACTGATATGCGCTTCCAGTTGTGCCTGTAAGGGACTGTCCGGCTGCAGGCCGCGTTGCGCCTGCAGTTCAAACGTCAGCGCTGCATCGGTGATCTGTGTTTGCGGCGGCAGGAAAGGGGACACACGCTCGGCCAATGGCAGGCCTTGCAACGCAAGCCGTACCTGCTGCTCGCCAGCCACGGTCTGCAGATACAGACACAAGTCAGCAGTTTGCTGCTGCCAGCACAGATCATCGCCACTGCTGCCCCCCTGGCCCAGACGCAGTGCCGCCGGTGCACGCTGCGTCCAGGCGCCGGTCTCGGGCAACTCCCAGGCGCTTTGTTCCAGCCGACCCTGCCATTGGACTCCGTCCCAGCCACCGGCCCCTGCCAGCTGCAGGAGGTGACCCGGGCCTTTTGCCTCGAGGCGCATCTGATGCGCGTCAATCCGGCCATCCAGCTGTACATCGATCGCATCCAGGCGGCGTGGACCGATCGACAGCCCCCGGCCATGACCCTGCAGTTTGAGCGGTGCACCCGGCGCCGGGCTCAGATCGGCCTCCAGATCGAAACTGGCCAGGCGCAGATCACCCCGGCTGATATCCCCCAATTGCGCACGGCCCTGCAGGCGCGGCTCGGCGCGCGGCCCGGCCACGCTGCCTTGCGCCTCGATACGACCCGTGACACCCGGCAGGACCTCCTCGAGATCAGGTGCACTGATCGTCCACTGCAACCCCCAGGCATCTGCGACCTTCCCTGCGAGATTCAGCTGTGCACTGCCTGAACGCAGTTCGACCCGCTGCGCGTCAAGCTGCCCGCCTTCGAGCCCGACGGCGGCCTGGCCACTGACCGGGTAACCGCGCAGCCTGCCCTGAAGTGCATCGATCCGCGCGGTCACGCTCAAGTCCCCGTCCACCACGGCCCCCCGACCCTCCGCATGCGCGGCCAGCGTGCCCGGCCAGTCCGGCCAGCGCTGTGCGGGATCGATATCGCGGGCCTCGAGCACTGCCTCCCACTGCAACTGCGGCGACCAGTCAAGCCGGCCACTGACATCGATCACCCCGCCCAGCGTGTTCAGGGCGAGTTGCTCCAGGTCGAGACCCCGGTCACTGCCGCGCCCATTCCCGGCAAGGCTCACCGGCGGCAGATCGACCCCGCTCAGGTCAGCGTCGATCTGCAGTTGATAATCTGCCAGCTGGCCGCTCATGCGGATCTCGGTCTGCGGGACTGCATACACCGCTTCGCCCTGCAAGGGCCATTGCAGCGTCTGGCCGTCCAGCACAAGCGCGAACTGCTGCGCCTGCGGATGCCAATCGCCGGTCAGTTGCAGGCGTGCCGCACCCTGCTTAAGCAGCAGCGGCTGCAGGCGCAGGCTGCCGTCGTCAGCCTCGGCAAGACTGAGTTCGGCGTGCAGGGGATACAACTCGCCGGCCTCCCAGTCGGTGTGCAGATCGGCGTCCAGTTCGGCCCCGTTCAAGGCGCCTGTCCCATGCAGGCGACCGCCCAGGCGCCAGGCGGGCCACCCGGGGTTGATGTGACCAAGCAGTGTGACGGGGAGTTTCAGGTCCAGGGCCCAGTGCAGCGCAGCGAACGGATCGGCAACATCCAGCCGTGCCGTAGCCGCGACCGGTGCCGTGAACCGGTGATCCAGGGTCAGGGACGCCCAGGTACCGGTGAGGTGTCCCCGGCTTTTGATCGGGGCATAGCCGGCGGGTGCGGCGTCCAGGGTCAGCTGCAGGTCTGTCCCGGTGTCACGGCCCAGTCCCAGGCGTCCCAGGACCGTCAGTTGCCCCTGCGCCAGCTGCAGGCTGAAGGTTTCGAAATCCACCCAGTCACGGCCACTGGCCGCTGCTGCATGCAGTGACTGCAGTTCTACCGGCTCCGCCGTACCGGTCTGGATGCGCACTCCGGTGACCGCCAGATCCTGTATCTCCAGTTCTAGCGGCAGGCGCCAACCCGGTTCAACGGGGGTGTCGTCCGTTTCCGCTTCCTCCGAGACGGGCAAATGAATCACGGTGTTATCGATATGCAACCGGTCCACGCTCAGGCGCCGTACCAGCAGCTGGCCCGGCGACCATGCCAGTTCCAGGCGCCCGACGGCGATGCGCAGGTCACCGTCGACATAGCGCAGATCTTGCAGCTGCAGGGAACCGGCCAGGCGCCCGCTGGCACTATCCCAGCTCAGTTCACCCGGTGCGAAGCGCTGCGCCAGTACCAGGCTGAGCCTCAGACCGCTCTCGGTTGCCAGCAGGGCCGTCAGCGCGACCAGCGTACCCAGCAACAGCACCAGCATGAACCCCAGTGTGAGTCGCAGGGGTCGCCTCATAAATCCGGCCCCAGGGTGAAGTGCAGGCGCAGGCCATTATCCTGGCTCACGGCCGCGGCCACATCGACCCGCACCATGCCGATGGGCGATTTCCAGCGCAGCCCGATACCGGCCCCGGTCTCCAGGCCGTCATTGAAGCTGTTGAAGGCATTGCCGGTGTCCACGAAGGCGGCGACCCCCCAGTTGCCCTTGATGCGATGTTCGTACTCCAGGCTGCCGAATACCATATGCCTGCCGCCCACGACCTCGCCGGAGGCATCGCGCGGACCCAGTTCCTGGTAATCGAAGCCGCGCACGCTCTGGTCGCCGCCGGCGAAGAAGCGTACCGATACCGGAATCAGCGTGTCCTCGTCAGCCCAGGTGGTAGCGGCCTCGGCACGTGCAATAACGCGCCCGCGCTCACCGAGGCTGTGAATCCATTTGCCCCTGACCTCGGACTGCACGAAGCTGGTATCGGACAGGAGCTGTTCAGCGGCACCGCGCAGGTCGAACTGCACACGCCAGCCCCGCTTGGCGACCAGCCGGTTGTCGGCACGCACCTGGGAATAACTGATGCCCGGAATCAGCAGGCTGGTGGATTCATCGGTCAGTCCGACCTTGTAGTCTTCACGTTCATAGGAAAGCGACAGGGTCTCGCGCCAGCGTCCACGCGCCACCCTGCGGCCCAGGGCGATCTTTTGCAGGCTGGAATCCGTCGTGTCGGTCTCTTCATCGACCATCGCCGCTGTGAACTCCAGGCGATCGCTGCGCGGGTTAGTGAGCGGCAGACTGTAACTGGCTTCCAGCTCGCTGCCGATTTCAGATCCGCGCAGATTCACCCACATGCGATGACCGTGGCGATTGATACGCCGGTTCTCCCAGCCCAGCAGACCACGCATGCCGGTGTCGGTACCGAACCCGAGACCGATACTGTACTTGTTGCGTTTATGAGTCTCGAGGTCGACCTGAACAGGAACTACCGCGTCCTGTGCCTTTTCGCTCAGCGGCACTACCTCGACCTGCGCGAAGTAATCGCTGTCCTCCAGGGCACGCTGCAGATCCAGCAGGCGCCGGTAGGAATAGGGCTCGCCGGGCTTGAAGCTGACGTACCGGCGCAGCAGTTCTTCGCTCAGTTTAGCGGGGGCAAAGGCCAGTTCCCCGAAACGATACTGCGGTCCGCTGTCCAGCAGCAATTGCACCTCGGCATAACCCGCTGCCGGATCGATGCGTAATTCATGACGCTGGTAGACGGCATCCAGATAGCCCTGTTCGATGGCGAGCTTCTGCAGCCCGGCCTTGGCGGCTTCATAGTCACTGTGCACGGCGACCTGCCCCGGCTGCAGGGGAAAGCCGGTCAGCGCCTCGTTCAGGACCGCGTCCTGCTCACCGGCGCCGGTCAGGCTGACCGTGACCGCACGGTAGCGTAGCGGTTCACCGGGTTCGATGCGGAACCAGGCCAGCCAGTCCCCGTCTTTTTCCTCCAGGCGGCTTTCCACCTGCACGGCGTAATAGCCGTACGGCTCCAGGGCCGTGCGGATTTCGGCAGGCGCCCGCCGGTAATAACGCCGCACATGGCCCTCGCTCAGCCCCTCGGTTTCGCGCGCACGCTGCAGTGTCAACAGGGCCAGGATGTTGCCGAGCAGCGGCTCTTCGACACCCTCCACCTGGACCTGCAGTGCCGCCCTCGCATCCGCCATCAGGAACAACAGCACAACGGCGGTCAGCAGCAGACGCCGGGCCGGGAGCTTAACGCAGGCAGGATAAAATAAAGGAACAGGCTTCGAGCACATGTTTGATAACTGCTTCCTGTCGATATCCTGCAGGCAGGTTAAAAGGGCCGGTTACCTGATGTAGTGTAATCTCCGTGCAGCCGCCCCACAAAAAAGCCACCCCGCCCCGCCACGGTATCCATATGGATCCGCACGGAAACGGGGTGGCTTCGGTTCGCGGCCGGAGGCCGCCGGTCAGTACCGCTAACCGCCGACCTTGACCCCCAGCTTCTCGATGGTCTGCAGGGTCAGGCCGCCGTGCGCAAGATTATTCTTGCGCTGGTAGGCATCGATCGCGCGCAGCGTGCCACTGCCGATGACGCCATCGATGGCACCCGGGTTGTAACCCGCCTTCTGTAGCGCGCGCTGGATCTGCGTCACCAGCTCCTTGGTTGTATTGGTTTCACACAGCACCGGGCGCCATTCCAGCTTGGCACTGGATACCTTGGTGCGCTTGGGCACGATCTGGTGCTTGGCCGGGATCGGAATGCGTTTCTCCGAGGCCTTGGCAACCAGCTTGCTCATGCGCATGGTCTTGATGGTGGCAGGCACCTCTACCTTCTTGATGGAGGCCTTCTCCTTCAGTACCTGCTTGGTGATGGTCTGGTACTTGGCCGGGATCTCTGCCAGGCACAGGGTCTTGCCGGTGGCCTTGCCCTCGCCCGATGCGCCGGCCTGGGTCCAGGATATTTTAGCGTCGGAGACCTTCATCCGCTTCTCGACGGTCTGGTACTCGGCAGGAATCGCCACGCGCTTCTCCGCGGCGGGTTTGGCCAGTTTCTTCACCCGCACGGTCTGGTATTCAGCGGGGATCTCGATCTTCTTGATGCTAACCGGTGACTTCAGCATCCGTTTCTCGATGGTCTTGTACTTGGCCGGGACTTCCACCAGACACATGATCTCGCCGGTGGCATGATCGACCTTCTCGTTCAGGCCGCGGCCTGGTTTCCAGGTGGTGTAGGCCGGCGACTCGAGCACCTTCTCGGAGATGACGTCATACTTGGCGGGCACCTCGATAATCTTTTCCGATGCCTCCTTGACCAGCACCTTCTCTTCCACCCACTCGAACTCGGGCTCACTGGTAATGATCTTCTCTGCAGCGGCCGTCTTCAGAAGCTTCTCGGCCTCCGACTTGTACTGGGCCGGCTGATAGAACTCGTTGTAGCACTGGCCCGGCTTGGCGGCCTTCGGCAGACCCAGCGCCATAGCTGACAGCACGATCTGGTCATCGGCAATCCTGGCCTTGGCACCCGGACCCGTGCGCCAGACGGTACGTGCCGGCTCGATCTCGACCTTTTCCTTCACGGTTTCGAACTTGGCAGGCACGGCAATCAGCTTTTCCGATTCCTGCTGGACAGGAACCCGGACCTCGGTCCATTCATACTTGGCTGGAATCACCTCGATCTTCTCGCTGGCCTCGGCCACCACGACCTTTTCCTCTACCGTCTTGTATTCCGCCGGCACCATCACCTTGGCGTAACACTCACCGGCACGGGCATTGGTCGGGAGCAGTCCGGCAGCAGCAGGCGCTGCGGCCTCGTTGTCAGCGGCGATCACTGACGCCCCACCGAGTACTCCCAGGGCGATCCCGGCGACAATCATGCGGGCATTTAATATCTTTCTGCGGGTCAACATTATCTAAACCTCCTGAGGTCCTTGTTACGTTGTTCAGTCCAACATGCACATTTGTTAATCCATTCTCCCGGGTATGCCCGGGATGTTCGCCTGGCGGGGCAGATCTGCATCAACGGCCAAACGGCATCGCGGCTACTATACGCACCTGCAACTGCCGAATGTGTAAAAAAGAGTAAATGTGAACTGCCTGTCAATTGATGGGGGCGTGGCTCTTGAAGAATTGGCGCCGGCGATGCTAGCACTGCCGGGTAGCCATCTCAACATAACCGGGCGACCCAAACGCGGGATTCCGGGATAGCCTCAATCACCTCGCAATGCTATCAGAGGGGATGGGGGCTTTTGCTAAGGTAGCTTATCAGCTATCGCCGGGGATTTGACGCGCACATTCCGCGCACCCGTGCGCGGGTCCGCTGATTCTTGTGGGGAAATGCGCCGATGGATGACCTGCTGTAGCACGTGCCGGCTACTCAGCTACCATCACGATGAGTACCGATCCCTGGATGCGATCCGCCAGGTCGGCCAGGGTGGCCGGCGAGCCGGGCAATTCTTCCAGCGCGGCCCGGTGTTTCGGCAGTAGTGGCAGCAGGCGGCGCAGTACGTCTACCTTGATGGCGTAATTGACGTTGGGCAGAAACAACGGTTCCGAATCACCGTTGGTTGCACCCAGCATGGATGCCATCACACCCACCACCTCGCCGTCCATGTTCAATAGCGGACCCCCGCTATTACCCGGCTGGATGGGCACCGAGACCTGGTAGCTGGCGGGATCATCCATAAAGCCATTGACGGAACTGATGATCCCCTCGGTCAGCTTCGGAGTCCTGCCCATGGTATCGATTCGCGGGTAACCGATGGTGAACACGCTGCTACCCAGCCGGGTATCGTCACCGGCCAGGGGCAGGGCCGGCGGCAGACTCTGCGATCCGGCGACACCGAGGACTGCAAGGTCATGGGCCTCGTCGCGCAGCACCACGCTGGCAGTCAGTTCCATGCCGGAAACATCAATCAGAGTCACCTGCTCCACGCCCGCCACGACATGATTATTGGTCACCGCATACCCGTTGGCGATAGGCCAGGCCGTACCGGCGGAAAAACCGGATTGCCCGTGCCTAACGTCGTCCCGGCCGGCTCCATGGCTGACACTGGGCTGCAGGCTGTTTCCCGGCCCCACACCGAGTGCAGCCTGCGCTTCGCCGTGACCCTGTGCCGCGGCCCGGCGCAGCCAGTATTGTACAGCCTCGCTCTGCTGCGATAAGGCCATTACTTCGCGCAGGTGGCACGCCAGAGCATACTGGGCGTCGGCCTGTCCCTGCTCCGCCGCCTGCTGAAACCAGTAGCTTGCCTTGACCGGGCTCTGCTCGACACCGCGCCCCGCGGCATACATCAATCCCAGGTTGAACTGTGCCGCTGCCAGGCCACCCTTAGCCGACAGGCGATACCAATGGGCAGCGTGGCCGGTGTCCTGGTCGACCCCATAGCCGTAGTCATACATAAAACCCAGATTGATTTGCGCATTGCCGTCACCCTCTTGGGCCAGCGGCAGCCAGATGGTATGCGCCTGCTCGTAGTGACCGGCATTGAAGGCAGTCCAGCCGCGGACGAATACATCATCGGATGACGCGGGGACGGCGGGCGGTGCGTACGCTGACAACACCAGCAGTGAGAATGCAGCGAGCAACCGCAGCGCGGGGCGTGTACCTGGCTTTGCCTGCATGTCTCCACCTCCAGTGATGCGGAGAGTGTCCGAGAGGCAGGTGACCCGGTACAGACAACAGGGAAATCCTGCCGACAGTTAACAACTTAACGGCTGACCGGCGGCAGGGCTTGAACCACGCCCACCCGTCCGGCCGGGCCGTCGGGGCGGATAGGCGCGCGAACCAGGGTGTGTAATTACCTGAGATATGTATTATAACATTTTGTTTATATTATTTTATTCACTCAAACACAGTGTGGGTACGGGCCGTGCAGCCGTCCTGCCGCGCGGTATCAGGCAGAGGTACCGATACCGGCGTGGGCAAGGTATTCGCGCAGGTGGCGAATGTCCTGCTTGCTGCATACCCCGCTGTGATGGGGGTGATGCAGGGTACCCTCGACACCGTTCAACACCACCTTCATACGGGCGCCGTGCCCGGCTTCGATACGGGCACCCAGGTGATGCAACAGCGACTCAACCTCGCGCCAGTGGATGTTGCCGCTCACGGGTTCCTCGAGGATGGCATGCAGCAGGCGTACGTATTTCTGGCCCATGGGATTGGCTCGTAGATGACTCACCCTATTCTATGCCGTGGGCGCCGGTATGTGACCAGCGCGAAACCGGTATCCGCGTGCAATTGTTATGAAATGTTAAATGACGGGTGCATCGTTGTATTGATAACAGAATCTCTATATCATTATTTTATTATTTTCTAATCATTGATATTAATTTACCCTGGAGATACGAATTATGCGTAACAGCAAACTGATGATTGCCCTGCTGCTGGCGGCGGGTACAGCCAGTATCACAGCGCCCGCACAGGCCTGGTGGGGTCCCTGGAACGGCGGTCCCGGCGGCTACAACTCCGATTTCGGCCCCTTCGATGGCTTCATGGACGGCGTGTTCGACTTCAACGCCTCCTTCAGGGGTAACGGCAGGGGCTACGGTCGTGGTTATGGGTATGGTTACGGGTATCCCCATTACGCTGCTTACCCCTACCCTGCGCCCTATGCCTATCTGCCGGTTGCCGCAACCCGGGCGATACCCGATGTTGCCGTCGAACCCGTGGACACCGACGGCGACGGGGACGGCATCGCCGACAGTCGCGACCTGTGCCCGGACACCGCTGCCGGCGTCAAGGTGGACTTCACCGGTTGCGCCGCGGCCCAGCCCATTGCCCTGGAAGGCGTCAACTTCAAGCTGGACTCGGACGAACTGACGCCGGACTCCAGCACCATACTGGACCGGGTAGTCCGCACCCTGGTTGATCACCCCGAGGTCAAGGTCGAGGTCGGTGGACACACCGATTCGCAGGGCGAGGCTGCCTACAACCTCGACCTGTCAGCCCGCCGTGCCAGGACGGTACGTGAATACCTGATCAGCAATGGCGTGCCGGCAGACAACCTGAGCTCCAGGGGCTACGGGCTGACACGTCCGGTCGCCAGCAACGACACCACCGAGGGCCGCGCCAGTAACCGCCGTGTCGAACTGACGCGCCTCGACGCCACACTGGCTAATAACAAGCAGTAGCAACGTCACTTTGCAATGACATTAGGCCGCCTTTATGGCGGCTTTTTTTGCCTACAGGGAAGTAGGTACATCGCGGGCGCAAGGATGCGCGAGAGCGATGCGGCTACAGGGACGGCTGCCCTTGGCATGATGCCGGGTGCGTAAAACACACCCGGCATGCATTCTTGTTCGAGCCAGATTTAGGTGCGTAAAACGCACCCTGCGGGAAACAGGGCGATCAGCCTTAGTCGATTATGATGTCCGTCGGATTGTCCAGGTTGACGTGATGATCGATGGGATCCTCGACCGGGATATCAAGATAGCGGCGCTTGCTTTCCTCGGACTCGAAGTAGATCACCAGGTCTTCGTTGGCACTCTCCTCGACAACATAGGGCTTGCCGGTGAGGTCCTTGATATCACGACCGGTGATCGGGTCGGTGGTTTCTATACGATGTAGCATGGCTGCCCTCCAGCGTTTTCGCGTCTTGGCCATGAGTAGCACTAAGCCTAGTTGGCACCAACCGGAAGTCAAGCATAGGATTAAATACACGCTGCTTGTTACCATTCATGGCAGACCCTGCCCTGCCGGCAGGATGGCAACACTTAGCAGGAGGTCACCCCATGCATGTCACCCTGGTGCATGTCCACGTCAGGCCCGGGCATGTGGATGACTTTTTACGGGCCTCGCAGGCCAATCACGAGGCCTCGGTGAGGGAACCCGGCAACCGGCGCTTCGATGTCCTGCAGTCGAGTGATGATCCCGCTCGCTTTGTGCTCTACGAGGCCTATGCCACGGCGGAAGACGCCGCGGCCCACAAGCAGACGGCGCACTACCTCGCCTGGCGCGAGGCCGTCGCGGACTGGATGGCGGAACCCCGCCAGGGCATCCCCTATCACGGTCTGCTACCGGAAGCCTGAATGATCTCGCGCTTCACCCTGGCGCAGTTCCCGCGCATCGAGTTCGGCTCCGGCTGCATCGACAGGCTGCCGGCCCTGGTATCCGGCTACGGCAGGCACGTCCTGCTGGTCACCGGCGCCAGTTCCCTGCAGGCATCGCCGGTATGGGAGCGCATCCGCGAAGACCTGCAGCAGGCCGGCATCACCCACGAACACACCCGCGTTAACGGGGAACCCTCCCCACAGCTGATCGATGCTGCAGTAGAACAATTCAAGGGGCACGGCATCGATGTCGTGCTCGGCATCGGCGGTGGCAGTGTACTGGATGCCGCCAAGGCGATTGCCGGCCTGCTGAAGGTCGGGGACACGGTCATGGACTACCTCGAGGGCGTCGGTCCCGAGAAGACCTACCAGGGCCCTGCCGTCCCGTTTATCGCGGTCCCCACCACCGCGGGCACCGGCAGCGAGGCCACCAGGAATGCGGTACTCAGCACGCAGGGCGAAAACGGCTTCAAGAAATCCTTCCGCGACGAACAGCTGGTACCCGCCTACGCCGTAGTCGACCCTGACCTGCTGGCCACCTGCCCGCCGGCACAGATCGCCGCCAACGGCATGGATGCCCTGACCCAGCTGATCGAGTCCTATGTCTCGACCGGCGCCAGCCGGATCACCGACGCGCTGGCCCTGGATGGCCTCACCGCGGCGCGGGACAGCCTGCTGCCACTTTACGATGACCCGGCCGGTGCCACTGGCGCACGCGAGGGCATGGCCTATGCCGCACTGGTCTCCGGGATCACGCTGGCCCAGACCGGGCTGGGCTCGGTACACGGACTGGCCTCCCCGCTGGGCGCCTTCTTTCCG
>CAMYJZ010000036.1 GCA_947258845.1 uncultured Ectothiorhodospiraceae bacterium
TGCGGAACAATATGATGGTGCCACCGGTCTCAGGGAGTATGACACCCCGGAGCACCTGGTACTTCGGGACGAGATCCAGGAGACCATTGCGCAGGCCATCGACGAGTTGCCCGATGACCTGAAGACCGCCATCACCCTGCGCGAACTGGAAGGTATGAGTTATGAAGAGATTGCCCAGACCATGGAATGTCCCATCGGGACGGTGCGTTCGAGGATCTTCAGGGCCAGGGGTGCGATTGACACCAAATTACAGCCGTTGCTGAAATAGTTGATTACGGACGAATGAACATGAAAGACAAGTTATTCGAGCAGCTGTCCACGCTGGTTGATGATGAATTGACCGGACCGGAGCAGGACCTGCTAACCCGACGCATTGGCCGGGACGCTGACCTGCAGCAGCGGCTGTCGCGTTACCAGCTGGTCAGCGATGCGCTGCAGAACCACCTGCCGCCTGAGGTCGATCCCGGGTTCTACCGGCGGGTACAGGCCGCGCTGCACGATGAGCCGGCCGTCCGCCCGGGCGGCCTTGCCGGGTCCCGGCTGGGCGTGCTGGTCAAGCCGGTGGCCGGCCTGGCCATTGCCGCCTCGGTGGCCGTTGTAGCGGTCCTCTCCATCCAGTCGGCGCGCCAGGATGAGCCGTCATTGCCGGCCGTGGCAACGGTGCCGGCCGACAAGGACTACGTGCGGGTGCAGACGGCATCTACACCCGGGGCACAGCCACAGATGGGCAAGAAGCTCGACATCTACATGGTCAACCACAACGAGTATGCCGTCAGCCGCGGCATGCAGGGTATGCTGCCCTATGTGCGCATTATCGGCAATGATGTAAGTCGTGACGGCAAGGAATAAGGGCGTGAGGTGGCCGGTGTTGTTGTTGCTGGCGGCGGCGGCAAGTCATGCCGCTGCTCAGGACCAGGCGCGCGAGTGGCTGGGCGATATGTCCCGGGCACTGCAGAAGCTCAACTACGACGGTACCTTTGTCTATCTCCATGACGGCAAGCTGGAGACCATGCGTATCATCCACCAGGCGGGCAGCACAGGCGAGAAGGAACGCCTGGTCTCGCTGACCGGCAGTGCCAGGGAGGTGCTGCGCGACGACGAGTCGGTTACCTGCATCATGCCCGATAGCAAGTCGGTCATGGTGGGCAAGAGCCGGGCGCGGCAGCTGTTGCCGATGGTGCCGCAGGATCTTGACTCCCTGCTCAGGTATTACCGCTTCGAGATGCTGGGCGCAGATCGCATGGCCGGCTTTCAGACGCGTACCGTGGCCATCACCCCCCGGGACGCGTACCGCTACGGCTACCGCATCTGGATCGACCAGGACAGCAAGCTGCTGCTTAAATCCGATTTGACCGCGGCGGATGGCACACCCATAGAACAGGTCATGTTTACCCGGCTGGACATCAGTAGCACGATCGCCGATGCCGCCCTGCAGCCATCACTCTCGGGCAAGGGCTACGCCTGGTACCACCAGTCGGATGAAGAGACTGCCGCCTTGCCGGAATCTGGCGAGACGCGCTGGTCCGTTGGCCGCCTGCCGGACGGTTTCAGCATGACGCACTATCAGCGCAAGCGCATGCAACCCGACGGCCAGGATACCGAGCACATGGTCTTCAGCGACGGGTTGGCGACCGTGTCAGTCTACGTGGAGTCGCTAGCATCCGATAATGCCGGATTCACCGGCCTGTCAGGCATGGGCGCTATGAATGCGTTCGGTATCATCGTCGATGGTCACCAGATCACCGTGGTCGGCGAGGTGCCGGCCGTGACCGTGGAGATGATGGCCAGATCGGTCGCTTCCGGGGAGTTACCCGCGCATGATTGAGGAAAGTGCCAGGGTGGTCAAGGTGAACGGCGATTACGCCTGGGTGGAGACCGAGCCCGCCACCAGTTGCGGTTCCTGTAGCGCACGCGCAGGTTGTGGTACTTCGGTACTGGCATCCCTGTTCGGGCGACGGGACGCACCGGTGCGTGCAATCAACCGTGCCGGTGCCCGTGCCGGTGAGCAGGTCGTGATCGGGATATCGGAGTCCAGCCTGGTGCGCGGTTCCCTGGCCGTTTACATGGTGCCGCTGGCCGGCCTGCTGGCCGGTGCCCTGGCGGGCCGCTATATTGGCGCGGAGCTGCTGGCAGGCCATGCCGAGCTGGCAAGTATTGCAGGCGCCGTCTTCGGCCTGCTGGCCGGTCTCGCCTGGCTCCGCTTGTTCAGTCGCGCTTCAGGGCGTGACGAGCGCTACCAGCCGGTTGTTCTGCGCCACCGGATTGCCCCGGGCCGGTAGCAGGATACTGTTCTGTGCTGGCGCCACTGGTTTTTTGATGCAGTATGGAGAAATAAGTATGTCCACTACCCGTAGATTTCCTGGTTACACCCTGTGGGTGTTGCTGTCCCTGTGCCTTGCGATGCAGCCTGTCCAGGCACGATACCTCCCCGGTTTCACCGAACTGATCAAGGAGGCCGCTCCCGCTGTGGTCAATATCAGCACCACCCAGAAGGTAAAGAGCGGCATGCCGGAATTACCGGAGGGTTTCGATATGCCGAATCTGCCGGAAGGCAGTCCCTTCGGCGAGCTGTTCAAGTACTTCTTCGAGCATGAAGAAGGCGAGCCCAGCCTGCGTGATGCGCAATCACTGGGGTCGGGGTTCGTCATTTCCGCTGATGGCTACGTACTGACGAATTACCACGTCGTCAAGGATGCCGATGAAATCATTGTGCGTCTCAACGACCGGCGCGAGTTGCGCGGCGAGATCGTCGGCACGGACAAGCGCAGTGATGTTGCCCTGCTAAAGATCGATGCCAGCGACCTGCCGGTGGCCAAAATCGGCAAGTCCAGCGCCCTGCAGGTGGGAGAATGGGTGCTGGCGATCGGTTCGCCGTTCGGTTTCGATTATTCAGCGACGGCCGGTATCGTCAGTGCCATGGGACGCAGCCTGCCACGGGAAAACTACGTGCCCTTCATTCAGACCGATGTCGCCATCAATCCGGGCAACTCCGGTGGCCCGCTGTTTAACCAGGCCGGCGAGGTGGTCGGCATGAATTCGCAGATCTACAGCCGCACCGGCGGCTACATGGGCCTGTCCTTCGCCATTCCGATCGAAGTGGCGATGGACGTGGCCGACCAGCTCAAGACCAGTGGTCATGTCAGCCGCGGCTGGCTGGGTGTACTGATCCAGGATATCACCCTGGACCTGGCCGAATCCTTCGGCATGAAGCAGCCACGCGGCGCACTGGTTGCCAAGGTGCTGGAGGACAGTCCGGCCGAGGAAGCCGGCTTCAGGGTGGGCGATGTCATCACCGCCTTCAATGGCAAGAAAATAAATGATTCGGCCAGCCTGCCGCCGATAGTCGGCAGCACCAAGGTGGGCGTGTTTGTACCCGTCGATATCATCCGCAACCGCAAGCAGACCGTGATCAAGGTCAAACTGGGCGAACTGCCCGAAGAAGCCACGGTTGCCAGGGTGAAAAAACCGGCGGTTGAAAAGACCAACCGCCTCGGCGTCACCGTCCTGGATCTGACCGACAAACAGAAACGGGAACTCGAGCTGGCCAATGGTGTGGTGGTAGAGCGCCTGGTTGACGGCGCAGCATCCGAGGCCGGTGTGCGCAAGGGTGACATCATCCTCAGCATCAACAACGAGGCCGTCACCGACAGCGAGCAATTTCAGGAACTGGTCGAGGACCTGCCGGAAGACAGGTCCGTAGCAGTACTGGTGCAGCGCGGCAGCAATCCGACCTTCCTTGCGATCAAGGTGCCGGACGTGGACTGATTGCCGTTTCGACGGACGGTACAGGGCTGGTTTGATCCACCATCTGACGGTGTTCGCACGGACGGGCTGCCACCTGTGCGATGACATGGTGCTGGAGCTGCAGCGGTTGAAACCCGCCCTGGGCTTCGAATTCAGTGTCCGTGATGTCGATGACGACCCCGTGCTGGTCAGCCGCTACGGCGGGCGGGTGCCGGTGCTGGTCGCCGGCGACACCGAGTTGTGCTGCTATTTTCTCGATGAACGCAGCCTGCGCGAGTATTTCCTCCCGTCCTGAACGTGTATAATAAAAACCTCAATTATAATCAGCCAGTTAACTATTCGGCCCTGTAGCCGCAATCAGCCATCACAGGATTTACACCGACAAGGGAAGCCTATTCCTCTCGCAGGGCCGCCATGCCTGTTCTCCATCCGGCACGCCAGCTGCGCCGGGCCGGGCCTTGATTTCCTGACATACTCTCATGACCGATCGTCTACATGTCCGCAACTTTTCCATCATCGCCCATATCGACCACGGGAAATCGACCCTGGCCGATCGCTTTATCCAGACCTGCGGTGGCCTGAGTGAGCGCGAGATGGAAGAACAGGTCCTGGATACCATGGACCTGGAGCGGGAGCGCGGGATCACCATCAAGGCGCAGAGTGTTTCCCTGAATTACAAGGCCCGCAATGGCCAGACTTACGTTTTGAACCTGATCGATACCCCGGGCCACGTCGATTTTTCCTACGAGGTGTCGCGTTCACTGGCCGCCTGTGAAGGGGCCCTGCTGGTTGTCGATGCCGCCCAGGGCGTGGAGGCGCAAAGCGTGGCCAACTGCTATACCGCCATCGAGCAGGGCCTCGAGGTAGTGCCGGTGCTTAACAAGATCGATTTGCCAGCAGCGGATCCTGAACGGGTGATCAGCGAGATCGAGGAGATCATCGGTATCGAGGCCGGGGATGCCGTGCGGGTCAGTGCCAAGACCGGCGAGGGTGTAATCGACCTGCTTGAGTCCCTGATCGACAAGGTCCCGGCCCCGGCAGGCAATGTCGATGCGCCCCTCAGGGCCCTGATTGTCGATTCCTGGTTCGACAACTACGTGGGGGTGATATCGCTGGTGCGCCTGGTTGAAGGCAGGCTGGCTCGTCGCGAAAAGATTCGCATCATGTCGACAGGGCGCAATTTCCAGGTCGAGAAACTGGGTGTGTTTACGCCCAAGCCGGTGGAGCGGGACTTCCTGCAGGCCGGTGACGTGGGCTTCGTGATCGCCGGCATCAAGGACATCGATGGCGCACCGGTGGGTGACACCATTACGCGTAGCGACCGGCCGGCCGAGGAACCCCTGCCGGGTTTCATGATGGTGCAGCCGCGGGTGTTTGCCGGCCTGTTCCCGGTCAATTCGGACGACTACGAGAACCTGCGCGAGGCCCTGCAGAAATTGCGCCTCAACGATGCCGCGCTGCACTATGAGCCGGAGACGTCTACTGCCCTGGGCTTCGGTTTCCGCTGCGGATTTCTGGGTATGCTGCACATGGAGATCGTGCAGGAGCGGCTGGAACGTGAATACAACCTCGACCTTATCACTACGGCACCGACGGTGATTTATGAGGTTCAGACGACCCGGGGCGAGATCCTGAAGATCGACAACCCGGCCAGCCTGCCACCCGTCAACCTGATCGAGGAAATCCTCGAACCGGTTATCGAGGCCAATATACTGGTGCCGCAGGACTACCTGGGAGCGGTTATGACCCTATGCATGGAGAAGCGCGGAGTCCAGAAGAATATGCAGTATCTCGGCAGCCAGGTATCGCTCAGTTACGAAATACCGATGAGCGAGATCGTGCTCGATTTTTTCGACCGGCTGAAGTCGGTGAGCCGGGGTTATGCCTCCTTTGATTACCACTTTGTGCGTTTCCAGGCGGCACCTCTGGTCAAGCTTGATATACTGATCAACGCCGAACGTGTGGATGCCCTGTCGGTGATCGTGCACCGTGATGTGGCGCAATCGCGCGGCCGCGCCCTGGCAGTGAAGATGAAAGAACTGATCCCGCGCCAGATGTACGATGTCGCCATTCAGTCCGCCATCGGTTCGCAGATCGTCGCGCGCACCAATGTGAAGGCCCTGCGCAAGAATGTGACAGCCAAGTGTTACGGCGGTGACGTGACCCGCAAGCGCAAGCTGCTGGAGAAGCAGAAGGCCGGCAAGAAACGCATGAAGCAGTTCGGCAAGGTGGAGATCCCCCAGGCCGCCTTCCTCGCGGTGTTGCGGGTCGATAATGACTGATCATTCGGGCAGCGTAAGCTCGCAACATACTGAATACTATACTAATAGTTCTATTCTTCGCGTCCCGGGCGATGGCGTTATGGGGAGCGGGGTGGCAAGCGCATATAATCCGGTGCCGGACAATCCAACGGTCCGGGTAAATTGACTCAACGAAGGATGAAGGCTTCATGAACTTTGATTTTCCGACCCTGCTGGTTGCCGCGACCCTGTTTACCGGTCTTGCCTGGGCGGTCGACGCCCTTGCCTGGGCCCCGCGCCGGCGTGCCAGGGCCGGGGAGCTGGTCCGCTCGGGCAAGGGCCCGGACTCCGAACAGGTGGCAACGGTACTCAAGGAACCGACCTGGATCGAGTACTGCAAGTCGTTCTTTCCCGTCATCCTGGCGGTGTTGCTGCTGCGTTCCTTCCTGGTCGAACCGTTCCGCATCCCCTCCGGTTCCATGATGCCGACGCTGCTGGTGGGTGATTTCATCCTGGTCAACAAGTATGCCTACGGCATCCGCCTGCCGGTGCTGGATACCAAGGTCATCGATATCGGCAAGCCGCAACGCGGCGATGTGGTGGTGTTCAGGTATCCCAAGGATCCCTCGGTGGATTACATCAAGCGCGTGGTGGGCGTGCCGGGCGACCGCATCGGTTACTTTGACAAGGTGCTCTATATCAACAGCGAGCCGGCGGCCCAGGTGTCCGCCGGCGTCTATGTCGGCAAGGGATCCGGTATCTCCATGTCGGGTGCCAGCGAACGTACGGAGACCCTGGGCGGGATCGAGCACAACATCCTGGTGATGTCGCGCACACCCGGAATGGAAGGCGAATACGTGGTGCGTGATGGTGAATATTTTGTTATGGGTGACAATCGTGATAATAGTAACGACAGTCGCTACTGGGGACCGGTGCCGGAAGCGAACCTGGTCGGCAAGGCATTCCGGGTCTGGATGAACTGGGATACCGCCAACGGTGGCGCCGATCTGGACCGGGTCGGCATGAAAATTCAATAGGACAGCTGCAAGGGAGAACAGTATGCATTCACTACATCGACAGAAGGGGATGACAGGGGCCGGTTGGCTGATCGTGCTGGCGTTGATCGGTTTTTTCGCAATGTTGGTGCTGAAGATGATGCCGTCCTACATGGAGTACTACAAGATCGTTTCCACGCTCGAGTCACTGGAGGAGGAATCGGGCCTCGAGACCCCGCATGATATCCGCCGCCTGATCGTACGCCGTTTCGATATCAGCTACGTGAACACGATCCAGCCCCGGGATGTCATGATACGAAGCGCGGGTCCGAACTACCGCGTGCAGGCCAAGTACGAATCACGCAAGCACCTGTTTCACAATGTCTATGTGGTGATGACCTTTGACAAGCAGGTTACGGTTAAGTCGCGTTGACGCAGTCGCCGGAATCACTGGCGGATTTATTCGGCTACCGGTTTGATGATACCGGCTTACTGACACAGGCCCTGGTCCATCGCAGTGCCGGCAGCCGCAACAACGAGCGGCTGGAGTTTCTCGGTGATGCCGTGCTGGGCTGCGTGATTGCCGACCAGGTGTTTGCACGTCATCCCGGGGCCCGCGAAGGGGAGCTCAGCCGGATGCGCTCGACCCTGGTACGCCGCGAATCACTGGCCGAACTGGCCAACGAACTCGATATCGGTGCCTACCTGAAGCTCGGTCCCGGTGAGCGCAAGAGCGGCGGTCACCACCGCCAGTCCATTCTGGCCGATGCCTTTGAAGCCGTGCTCGGCGCGATCTATCTGGACGGCGGGTTCGAGCCCTGCCGGCAGGCCATTGTCGACCTGTTTACCGAAAAACTCGATGCCATCGATGATATCGACCAGCTCAAGGACCCCAAGACACGCCTGCAGGAGTACCTGCAATCACGGCGCATGCCCCTGCCCGAATACAGTGTCGTCGAAATTGCGGGGGAGTCACATGCCCAGTCGTTCAGGGTACGCTGCACGGTCAGCGATACTGACATCGAATCCACCGAGGGGCAGGCAAAAAGCCGCCGGCGTGCCGAGCAGGACGCGGCCGGCAAGATGCTGGTGCAGCTGGGCACCGATTAGCCCCGTGGAACCATCATACCGTTGTGGCTATATCGCCCTGGTGGGCCGTCCCAACGTCGGCAAGTCGACGTTGCTGAACCACTTGCTGGGACAAAAGATCAGCATCACCTCGAAGCGCCCGCAGACCACCCGTCACCGCATACTCGGAATCAAGACCGGGGAAGCGGCGCAGTTCATCTACGTCGATACGCCGGGCCTGCACTGCTACAGCGGGCGTGCCATGAATCGCCAGATGAACCGGGCGGCCAGCAGGTCCATGCAGGGCGTGGACGTGGTGGTGTTCATCGTCGAGGGCCTGCGCTGGACGGCCGATGACGACCTGGTGCTGAAGGAACTGGAGGGTGTTCACTGCCCGGTGGTGCTGGTGGTGAACAAGGTGGATCTGATCGCTGACAAGGAAGAGTTGCTGCCCGCCCTGCAGGCACTGTCCGAAAAACGCCCGTTTGAGCAGATCATCCCGCTGTCCGCGGTCAGGGGTGACAATATCGCCCGGCTGGAGGCCTGCGTGGAGACCCTGTTGCCGGAGTCCGCCCCGTTTTATCCCGGGGACCAGGTCACTGACCGCAGCGAACGCTTCCTGGTTGCCGAGCGAGTGCGGGAGAAGCTGTTCCGCAAGCTGGGCAAGGAACTGCCCTACGGGCTGACGGTGGAGGTCGAGGACTTTCGCCGGGAGGCACATATCGTCCATATCCACGCGCTGATCTGGGTGGAGCGCCAGAGCCAGAAGAATATCGTGATCGGCAAACAGGGGCGGGTACTCAAGGAGGTGGGTCAGCAGGCACGCCTTGATATCGAGCAGCTGCTCGACAGCAAGGTCAACCTGAAGCTCTGGGTCAAGGTCAAGGAGGGCTGGGCCGATGACGAGCGTGCCTTGCGGAGCCTGGGATATACTGATGACTAGAGCCTGTCCCGGTATTTGCCTATGAGTACCCGTAGCAAAGTCGCGCTCGAACCGGCCTTTATCCTGCACCATTACCCCTACCGTGACTCCAGTCTGCTGCTGGAGGTGTTTGCCAGGGGTTATGGACGGGTCGGGCTGGTCGCGCGCGGCGCGCGCTCTGCCAGGGCGCGCTGGCGCGGGCAGTTGGAGAATTTCAGGCCCCTGCTGCTGTCGTGGAGCCTGCGCGGTGAACTCGGAACCCTGACCGGGCTCGAAGTTCCCGTGACCTCCGGGGTGCCGGCCGGCCGGCGCCTGCTGAGTGCCTATTACCTGAACGAGTTGATCCTGCGGCTGCTGGCACGCCATGATCCCCATCCCGAGGTGTTCGATGCCTATGCGGAGGCCATTCGCGACATCGATGTTGCCGAAGAGCCGGCCCTGCGTATCTTCGAGAAGCGCCTGCTGCAGGCGCTGGGTTATGGCCTGCTGCTGGTGCACGAGGCGGACAGCGGGCTGCCGATAGAGAATGACGCCTGGTACGAGTACCTGCCGGAGCGCGGCCCCGTGCGGCGTGCACAGGCAGGCAAACAGGGTATCTTTCTGCGTGGCTCCAGCCTGACCGCCCTGCAGCGGGAGCAGCTCGCCGATCCGGCCTGCTGCCGCGAGGTGAAGCGGCTGATGCGGGCTGCGCTGTCGCTCTACCTGGGTTCTCGGCCACTGAAGACCCGGGAGGTGCTCCGGCAGCTGGCGACACTCTCGGACAGGGAGCCGGATACAGTGCCCCGGACCGGGATTAACTGATACAAGGAACAGGATGAGATGGGAACCGAATCGGAAATTCTGCTCGGCGTAAATATCGATCATGTGGCCACCCTGCGCCAGGCGCGCGGTACGCGTTACCCGGATCCGGTGCAGGCAGCCATGATGGCAGAACAGGCAGGTGCTGACAGCGTGACGCTGCATCTGCGCGAGGACCGTCGACACATCCAGGAGCGTGATGTCGTCATGCTCAGGGACATATTGCAGACGCGCATGAACCTGGAGATGGCCGTCACCGCAGAGATGTTGACGATTGCCGAGCGCATCCGGCCGCAGGACTGTTGCCTGGTGCCCGAGCGCCGCGAGGAACTGACCACGGAGGGCGGTCTGGATGTGGCCGGCCAGGTGGAGCGCATCAAGGCGGCCTGCGAACGGCTGGAAGCGGCCGGTGTGCGCGTGTCACTGTTCATCGATGCAGACCCCGCCCAGGTGGCGGCTGCCGCCGAGGCCGGTGCCCCGTGTATCGAAATCCATACCGGTCACTATGCCGATGCCGCGGATACGCGTAGCCAGCGTGCGGAACTGGGACGTATCGTCGAGGCGGTCAGGGCCGCTGTCGACGCCGGCCTGCGGGTTCATGCCGGTCACGGCCTGCACTATCACAACGTCAGGGCCATTGCCTCGTTGGCCGATATTCGTGAACTCAATATCGGGCACGCGATTGTCGCGCGGGCACTGTTTACGGGGCTGGGCGCCGCGGTGGCCGAGATAAAGCGCCTGATGCTGGAAGCCCGGACGGCCTGACCGGTGATGCTGGCCGGCTTGCGGGGGAGGCTGTCCTGATGATCTTCGGGATAGGCACTGATATCGTGCAGGTGTCGCGCATCCAGCGCAACCTGGACCGCTACGGCGACCGTTTTGCACGCCGCATACTGGCGGACTCCGAGTACCAGGAATACCTGTGCAGCCAGCACCCGGCGCGTTTCGTTGCCAAGCGTTTTGCGGTCAAGGAGTCGGTTGCCAAGGCCTTTGGTACGGGTTTTACCGACGGCTTGAGCTTTCGTGAAATCACCGTACGGCATGGCAAGGCGGGCAACCCCCTGCTGCACCTGACGGGTCGCGCCGCCGAGCTGAGTGCGAAGCTCGGCATCGACAGGGACTTTGTCAGTATTGCCGATGAAAAGGAGTACGCCGTCGCTTTTGTCACCCTGACGGTGTCAGGAAGCTAGCCCGCATATTGCACCAGTCGGCCGCGGGCCTGTGTGTAAGTAACTGAAGCGAGGGTATGGTTTCCAACCATCCAGCACAATCACCGGTGGACGATGCATAACCGGCCCGCTTCCTATCCGGGCCCTGGCTTGTCCAGGCTAGCCTGAACTTGTTCTTCACTCAAGTCATAGCTACGGCTATGACTTTCGCTCCAGACCGGCGTCCAGTCACACCTGTCCTGCGCCATCATCCCGGATACTGGTGCAACATGCGGGCTAGCCCGCTTTTGGCCAGCAGGGTCTCGATGGCCTGAACGGATGCGTTGCAGCAGGGGGTGACGGCCCTGGTATCTTCCGACCGGATGGCCTGCTGCAACTGGCGCAGTGCCCCGGCCAGTTCGGGGAGATCGCAGTACACCACGGCACCCAGCAGTTTGTGTGCGCAGCTGCCCAGCTGTTCGAGGTCGCGGTTGGCATGGGCGTCCAGCAGGGCCAGGCGGTGTTCGGGCAGTTCCAGCAGCAGACTGGCAAACAACTCGCTGGAAAAGCCCGCAGCCAGGGCGTCTGTTGCCGGCCGGGTTTCAGCGGGTGCGTTTTCCGGCGCTGCTGCCGGCCTGTTCACGTCACGGCGTCTCAGCCGTCCGCGCAAGCGCTGTAGCAGGTTCTGTGTTGTCTTGCCCATGTGTATACTCGTTGCAGGCATTGAACGGTCTGTATCCCCCATGAACTATCCTACACTCGAAGCCACGATCGGCAACACCCCGCTGGTGCGTCTGCAACGCCTGCCGGGCTCAACGAGCAATACCCTGCTGGTGAAACTGGAAGGCAACAATCCGGCCGGTTCGGTCAAGGATCGTCCGGCACTCAGCATGATCCGTTATGCCGAGGCGCGCGCCGAGATCCAGCCGGGGGATACCCTGATCGAGGCCACCAGTGGCAATACCGGCATCGCGCTGGCCATGGCGGCCGCTATCAGGGGCTATCGCATGGTGCTGATCATGCCGGAACACATGAGCGTGGAGCGGCGCGCGGTGATGAAGGCCTTCGGCGCCGAGATCATCCTGGTCAGCAGGGAGGCCAGCATGGAAGGCGCCCGGGACCTGGCAAAGGAAATGGAGGCCCGGGGCGAGGGCCACGTGCTCGACCAGTTCTCCAATCCGGACAATCCACGGGCACATTACGAGGGAACCGGCCCCGAGATCTGGCGCGATACCGGCGGCGAGATCACCCATTTCGTCAGCTCCATGGGTACCACCGGCACCATCATGGGGGTCTCGGCCTACCTGAAGGAAATGAATCCCGACATCGAAATCGTCGGGGTGACGCCGACGGAAGGGTCCTCCATACCGGGTATCCGCCGCTGGCCCGAGGCCTACCTGCCGGCCATCTTCGAGGCGGCGCGCGTTGACCGCACCCTCGAGGTCAGCCAGGAGGAGGCGGAACACACCACGCAGGTGCTTGCCGCTCAAGAGGGCATCTTCGCCGGCATCTCCTCGGGGGGCGCGGTCGCCGCTGCCCTGTCCCTGTCGCGGCAGGTCGAGCATGCCGTTATCGTGGCCATCATCTGTGATCGGGGTGACCGCTACCTCTCTACCGGGGTGTTTCCAGACTAGCCGCATTTCTCACCGGGCGGCGGAAGATCCACATAACGTACTGAGGTGATGAACAGATTGCAGCCCAGGAAAAAGACAGTGTTCCATCAGGCATTGCCTATCCCGGTGAGAGATGCGGGCTGTCAGTGATCCCGGGCCGATACGCGCGCACCGCTGGCCTGCTGACAGTCATCCTGCTGGCGGGGATTGCGCTGAGTGCCGATGCCCTGGAAAGCGCCCGCCTTGAACTGGGACACCTTGCAGGCCCCGGCTGGACACTGGATGAAGTGGCAGTCCGGCTAGACTGGCGTGATGCGCAGCAGGCCGTATTGCAGTTGACGGCGACGCGGGCCCGCTTGCCCGAACCCCTCGGAACCATCGCGGGTCTGCAAATCGATTGCCCGGATGCCTCGATAGCCGCAGATGAGGTCGTCTGCGACCGTGCCCGGCTGGAGTTCACCTCGGACCAAATCGGCCCGCAGCAGATCCGGGCCGCGTTCGGCTACCGGTTCAGTGACCGGCGCCTGGTGCTGGACCTGGCCAATATCCGCCTCGACGGCGGCCGTCTGTCGGCCAAGGTGGTCCAGACAGCACGGGGCTGGGAGCTGGCCCTGCAGGCTGACGGGCTGCAACTGGGTGCACTCGCTGCGCGCCTTGCCGCAGCTGGAGTACTGCCGGTCAAGGTGGACGGTGTCGGCACGCTGGGGCTCAGCGCGAAGCTGCGGGGAAAAGCCGCGCGTCTGGACACGGGCCAGGTATCTGCCCGACTGCAGTCCAGCGAGTTCTCTGACGTGGATGGCCACCTGGCGGGCGAGAACCTCGAGCTCTTGCTCGAGGCCGACGCGGCGGCAGCCGGGGCCGGCTGGCGCATCAATCTTGATCTGGGTGCGCAACAGGGGCAGGTCTATGTTGATCCCGTGTTCATCGACATGGCCAAGGCGCCGGTCCATACCCGTGCCCGCTTCGACTGGCACCCCGGTCGGCACCGGATCAGCCTGCATGCCTTCGACTACGAGCAGAAAGGGATCCTCAGCTTGCACGCCGACGGCAGCCTGGATCTCGATACACCCGCCGCACCGGAGGCGCTTTCGGTCGAGGTGCGGGAGGGGGTATTCCCGGGCCTGTACGACACCTATTTCCAGCCCTGGCTCATTGACACCGTGCTGAGAGACCTGCACACCGAGGGCAGCCTTAGCGCGCAGCTGCAGTGGCAGGACGGCGGGCTGGCCAGCGTCCGGCTGCGGCCCGAGGGCCTCACGATCCATGACCGGGAGGGGCGTTTCGGCATTGGCGACCTGCAGGGGCAGATTGACTGGGCCGGGCAGGGACCGCCGAGAGAGTCGCAACTGGCCTGGGAGCAGGGCCATGTCTATCGCATCCCCCTGGGCCGGTCTCAGTTGCGGGTGGAATCGGCGGGGCCCAGCGTCCGCCTGCAGGAGCCGGCCCGGATTGCCGTACTGGACGGTGAGCTGCAGGTGGAGGAGTTCGAGCTGGAATCCGCAGCGGGGGCTATCTCGCGCTGGCACGTGGATGGCATCCTGACCCCGGTGTCCATGACCGACCTGACGCGTGCGCTGGGCTGGCCTGAATTCGGTGGCAAGCTGTCCGGCGTGATCCCGAATGTAAACTACCGGGACGGTGACCTGTCCGTGGGCGGCATGCTGCTGGTGCGGGTGTTCGATGGCGAGGTCACCCTGAGCAATCTGCGGCTGGCACAACCCCTGTCCGTCGTGCCACGGCTGTGGGTCGATGCACGGGCCAGCAATATCGACCTGGAGACCCTGACCCGGACATTCTCGTTTGGCCGCATCGAGGGCCGTCTCGATGGCCGGGTGGACGAGCTCTACATGGAGGCCTGGCGTCCGGTGGCCTTCGATGCCGCCTTTGCCACACCAGAGGGTGACAAGTCGCGGCACCGCATCAGCCAGAAGGCGGTGGACAATATCTCCAGCATCGGTGGCGGAGGGCTCAGTGGTGCCCTGTCGCGCAGCTTCATGCGCTTCTTCAAGGATTTTCCCTATGACCGCCTGGGTCTCAGCTGCCGCCTGGAAAACGGGACCTGTGAAATGGACGGGGTGGCGCCGGCGGCAAACGGTTATTATATCGTCAAGAGCCGGCTGTTGCCGCCGCGACTCGATGTCATCGGCTATGCCGACCGGGTCGACTGGGACAGCCTGGTGTCGCAGCTGGTCGCGGTGACCCGGCGCCAGGATGCCGTGGTCAAGTGATGCGTACCTGCCGGGGATGTTAACCTTGTGCCATCGGCAGCGTTAAATTGAATTATTGAGACGATTAAATATTCGTATAGCAAGAGAGGACAGCTAATGAAGACACTGCGGATTCCCATGGCCATGCTGCTGATACTGTTCGCGGCGGCCTGTGTCACGATCAATGTTTATTTCCCTGCCGAGGCCGCCGAGAAGGCCGCCGACCGCATCATCAAGGACGTCTACGGCGAACAGTCGGCACCGGCAGCGGAACCGGCGACCGAACCGCAGTCCCGCCTGCAGCCGCAGGGCGCGCCGGTCGCTTATACCTACGGCCTGCTCGACTGGCTGATCGCGCCGGCGCATGCCGAGGCCGATCTCTCGGTCAATACACCGGCCATCAGCCAGCTCAAGGCGGGCATGGAACAGCGCCACCGGCAGCTGGCCCCGCACTACACCTCCGGTGCGGTCGGCATGACCAATGACGGCGAGATCGATATCCGTGACCTGACCCGGATCGCGCTGAAGGACAGGAACACCGTGAAGCAGCTGGTGGCGAAAGAGAACCGTGACCGCGGTGCGCTGTATGCGGAGATCGCCCGCGCAAACGGCCATCCGGAGTGGGAGGGTGAGATCCGCCAGACCTTTGCCCGGCGCTGGGTGGACAACGCCCCCGGTGGCTGGTGGTACAGCACCGCCAGCGGCAGCTGGAAACAGAAATAGACGTTCACAAAACCAACTTCCCAGTATCACCGCAGAGGCGCAGAGGACGCAAAGTAAAGATTTCATCCAGGAAATAAGCTATTCGTTTGTAGCTACATGATAAAAAATGCATTGTTATGGGCTAATGTTAATTGTTTTCTCTGCGTGCTCTGCGCCTCTGCGGTGAGTAATTATATAAATCAGCCCTTATGAATATTTTTGTGTTTGATATCGAGACGGTGCCCGATGTGGAGGGCGGCCGGCGGCTCTACCAGCTGGATGATCTGGATGACAGGAATGTCGCCCGGGTCATGTTTCACAAGCGTTCCCAGGAGTCCGGCGGTTCCGAGTTCCTGCGCCACCACCTGCACCGGATCGTGGCCATCTCAGTGGTGTTGCGCACGACCGAACGCTTCAGGGTCTGGTCGCTGGGTGAGCCGGATGCCAGTGAGGCGGAGCTGGTCCAGCGTTTTTTTGATGGCATTGAGCGCTTCTCGCCCACGCTGGTTTCCTGGAACGGGTCCGGCTTCGATCTCCCGGTCATCCACTACCGCAGCCTGCTGCACGGTATCACCGCGCCGCGCTACTGGGACACCGGCAAGGATGACAGGGATTTCAAGTGGAACAACTACCTGAGCCGCTTTCATGAGCGCCATACCGACCTGATGGATATCCTGTCCGGTTATCAGCCCAGGGCCGTTGCGCGGCTGGACGAGATTGCCACCCTGCTGGGCTTCCCCGGCAAGATGGGGATGAGCGGTGACAAGGTCTGGGACAATTACCAGGCCGGCGACATCGAGGGTATCCGCAACTACTGTGAGACCGATGTACTCAATACCTACCTGGTTTACCTGCGCTTCGAGTTGATCCGCGGGCACCTGAGTACGGAACAATACGAACAGGCCTGCCAGCAGGTCCGGGATCAGCTGCAGCAGGACGACAGGCCGCACCTGACCGAGTTCCTGCAGACCTGGGAGGCAGGCTAAGTTAGTTCGTCCGTAATAAATATCTCACCGCAGAGACGCGGAGCGCGCAGAGTGACTAAATAATAAAAAGCTGTGAAAATCACTACTCACTGAATCATAGAGAGAAAGTTTTTATCTATTATTTGATTATTTTCTCGGCGTCCTCCGCGTCTCTGCGGTGAATGTTTTATCACCAGGAAATGGCTCCACTCAAATGAGCAAGCGGACCCGTAGACAACGCCTGCCCGGGCCGTGCGAGTGCGTCACGATCGAGTCGTTGGCGCATGACGGTCGCGGGGTGGCGCACCGGGACGGCAAGGCGATCTTCATCGACGGGGCCTTGCCGGACGAAAAGGTCGCCTTCGAGTATCTGGCGACGCACCGCAAGTATGACGAGGGGCGCGTCACCGATGTGCTGCGGCCTTCGCCCGATCGGGTCGAGCCGAAGTGTCCGCATTTCGGCGTCTGCGGTGGCTGCAGCCTGCAGCATATGGCCGCGGCTGCACAGCTCGGCTCCAAGCAGCAGGTGCTGCTGGACAACCTGCAGCACATCGGCAAGGTCAGCCCGGCCACGCTGCTGGAACCGCTGACCGGCCCGGAATGGGGCTATCGCACCAAGGCGCGCCTCGGGGTCAGGCATGTCATCAAGAAGGGCCGGGTGCTGGTCGGGTTCAGGGAAAAGCGCAGTAGCTTCCTTGCTGACCTGCAGGGCTGCGAGGTACTGCACCCGTCGGTAGGACGGCGTATCGGTGAGCTTGCGCAGCTGATCGAACAGCTAAACGCCAGGGCTCGCATCCCCCAGATCGAGGTGGCGGTGGCGGGACCGGTCACTGCACTGGTATTCCGGAACCTCGATCCGCTGGAGGCTGCAGACCTGGAGAGACTGGCGCAGTTTGGTGTCGACACGGGTATCCACGTTTACCTGCAGCCAGCCGGTCCGGAGAGCGTGCAGCTGTTGTGGCCGAATGAGTCCACCCTGAGTTATCGCCTGCCGGGACAGGCTATCGAGATCGAGTTCAGGCCGACCGACTTCACCCAGATCAATCCGGTGATCAACGGGCATATCGCCGCGCGGGTACTGGAACTGCTGGGTCTTGCGGACACGCATCGCGTACTGGAACTGTTTTGCGGGCTGGGCAATTTCACCCTCCCGGTGGCGCGCCATGCCGGTGAGGTTGCGGGTGTCGAGGGGGACGCTGCACTGGTCAGCCGGGCACGCGAGAATGCGCAACGTAACGGTCTTCACAATGTCAGCTTTCATACGGCCGATCTGGCCGAGCGCGTGACCGAGGCATCCTGGGCCGGGGTGGCCTATGACCGGGTATTGCTGGATCCGCCGCGCAGCGGCGCGGCCGCCGCCATGGACCTGCTGGGCAATATCAGGCCCGAACGCATTGTCTATATTTCCTGCCACCCGGGTTCACTGGCGCGTGATGCGGACCGGCTGGTCAATGAATTCGGCTACCGGCTGCAGGCAGCCGGCGTCATGGACATGTTCCCGCATACCGCACACGTGGAGTCGATGGCCCTGTTTGAACGCTGACAGCAATTATTCACCATGGAGGTGCGGGGAAAAACACGAAAAATATCACCGCAAAGGCGCAAAGGGCGCAAAGAAGTTAAATAACAAAAAATCACTCACCGCAGAGACGCGGAGAACGCAGAGCACACATTATTGAAAAAACACAGCTACCAGGAATTACAGATATAGGTCACTCACCGGGTTTGGGTTTAACAATAGTATTTTCTCCGCGTCCTCTGCGTCTCCGCGGTGAATAATTATCTTTCTTTGCGCCCTTTGCGCCTCTCGGTAACTGCTCCATGCGTCGCCTAAAGCGCCTACTGTTGGTACTCTACCTCCCGCATGGCCCAGGCCAGCCTCTCGACCTGTTCCCGGTCTCACCTTCTCCCTGCAGTCGTGCGGTGAAGGTTTTTGTTCGAGCCCTACTGCCTGTACCAGCGGGTGCTGAGGGCACGGTAGACGCGGTTCGGGTACCAGCTCTTGCCGACGCTGCCGTTATAGCGGGCCAGCGCTCTGAACAGGTTGCCCTTTTCCCTTTTCCGGTAGTAACTCAGGATGGTGCAGCCGAAACGGATATTGGTGCCGATATGAAACAGGTTGTCTTCCGGACGACCGATTTCATCCAGCCAGAACGGCATGATCTGCATCAGGCCCTGGGCCCCGGCCGAGGAGATGGCGAAGCGGTCATAGTTGCTTTCCACCTCGATCAGCGCCAGGATCATTTCCGGATCGAGCCCGGCGCGGCGTGCCTCGTAGTGCACGGTCTTGAGGATCTCCAGGCGTTCTTCCGGGTCTTCGACGCGCCGCTGCAGGCGGCTCGACATATCCGTCAGCCAGACCTCGGCATCAAAGCGGTCACTGAAACTGTCGCTCGACTCGATGGCATCG
>CAMYJZ010000037.1 GCA_947258845.1 uncultured Ectothiorhodospiraceae bacterium
TGACCTGGGTCATGAAGTCCCGGGCCTTGTCATAGATCTCCTGGCTGTCGACCAGGATTTCGGCGATGTCCTTGCGCAGGTAGTCACGCAGGGCACGGATGATGACGTTACTTTCCTGGTAGATCAGGAAGGGCGCCGGTTTCTCCTCGGATGCCTTGCTGATGGCCTCCCACAGGGTAACCAGGTAGTCGAGGTCCCACTGCAGTTCATCGGTGCTCCGGCCCACGCCGGCCGTGCGCACGATCATTCCCATACCCTCCGGGATATTCATGGCACTCATGGCGTCACGGACGAAGTTGCGGTCATCACCCTGGATGCGCCGGGAGACGCCGCCTGCCCGCGGATTATTGGGCATCAGTACAAGGTAGCGCCCGGCGAGGCTGATGAAGGTGGTGAGGGCAGCGCCCTTGGTGCCGCGCTCCTCCTTTTCGACCTGGACAACGAGTTCCTGGCCCTCACGGAGGGCGTCCTTGATACTCTGACGGCCGGTGCTGCCGCTGCGGGTGGACTCGGAAAAATAACTGCGGGCAACTTCCTTGAGCGGCAGGAAGCCGTGGCGGTCGGCGCCATAGTCGATAAAGGCCGCTTCCAGGCTCGGTTCTATGCGGGTGATTTTACCCTTGTAGACATTGGATTTTTTCTGACCGCGGGAGGGTACCTCAATATCAAGGTCGTAGAGTTTCTGGCCATCGACCAGGGCCACACGCAACTCTTCGGGTTGCGTGGTGTTGATCAGCATTCTTTTCATGTTTTATGTCTCTCATGCGCTCAACCGCTGCCTTTGCATCACATGGCGTCCGGTATAGCGTGTCGACTGCCCGCCAGGGGGCAGTGGAGATCACGCAGACCATCGACCAGAGGTGATGAAGGATGGCCTTGAAACCGAAGTGTGTTGCGAAAGTCACGGGAGCGCTTGTCGTTTATTGATAAAAACTGGTCCGTATTCAGTGCCTTACTGAATAAGCTGAAGATTCCAATGAGCTAATATCACGCAATCTCCGGCAGGAAATGAGTGTCTGTGACGTGGTATGCACATATTTATTTATAGGTGTCAGGTGCACGTCGCGATGGACTATAACAACCTTGCATTAAGCTCGCAAACCCCGGCGGTGAAAGTGTGCTTGCCAAAGAGGTACAATCCTGCCGCACTTAACCTTGGTAGTCGCAGTCATGCCCGTACCCGCTGGGAAACAACCGATAAAGGTCCGCTACGTCGACGTGAGCGCGGATGAGGCCGGGCAGCGTATCGACAATTTTCTGGCGCGGCACCTGAAGGGTGTCCCACGCAGTGTCATCTACCGTGTCCTGCGGCGCGGCGAGGTGCGGGTCAATAGCGGGCGCATACGACCCCACTACAAACTGAAGGCGGGTGATAGTGTCCGGATTCCGCCGCTGCGGGTTGATCCCGGGCCGCAAACAACCATTTCAGGGAAACGCTTGCCTCGAATCGAGGATTCCATCGTGTTCGAGAATCCACGGCTGCTGGTGATCGATAAACCCTCCGGAGTGGCCGTGCACGGGGGCAGCGGGATCAGTCACGGGGTAATCGAGGCACTGCGGGCCCAGCGGCCCGGGGCCCACTTCCTGGAGCTGGTGCATCGACTGGACCGGGACACCTCGGGGTGCCTGATCATTGCCAAGCGGCGCAGTGCCTTGCGCGCATTGCATGAGCAATTGCGCCTCGGCTCGATGCAAAAGCGCTACCTGGCCCTGCTGAGTGGCGCATGGCCGGGCGGCTCCCGGCGCGTCCAGGCCGCGCTGCGAAAAAACCGGCTGCAGGGCGGCGAGCGGGTCGTCAGGATCGATGCAGAGGGAAAACAGGCGGAGACGCTTTTTCATCCCGTGTCGGGGTACGGGGTTGCCAGTCTGGTCGATATTGAACTCAAGACCGGCCGAACCCACCAGATTCGCGTGCATGCGGCCCACATCGGTCAGCCGCTGGCCGGCGATGAAAAATACGGGGACCCCGAATTCAATCGCCGCATGAAGACTTTTGGACTGCGGCGTTTGTTTTTGCATGCCCATATGATTGAATTCACCGATCCGGGCAGTGATGATGTCATTAATGTAAGTGCGCCATTGCCGGATCAACTCAAGCAGGTGCTGGACAGGCTGGAAGCCGCTGTAACGGAAACCCATGACTGACGCAGACAGGAATATTGAGCCCGGAACCGTGCCCGGCGAGGTGCGGCTGATCGTGTTTGACTGGGATGGCACCCTGATGGACTCGGAGGCGCAGATCGTGGCCTGTCTGCATGCCGCCATCAAGGACCTGGGGCTGGAGCCGCTGGGAGACCGGGTGGTCAGCAACGTGATCGGCCTGGGGCTGCGCGAGGCCATAGACACCCTGGTGCCCGGCCGTGATGCGAACTTCCACCAGGCCTTCGTCGGGCATTACCGGCGCCACTGGTTCGCATCCGATGAATCCAGACTGTTCGACGGCGTGCGCGAGACACTGGAGATCTGCAGGCAGCAGGGGTTTTTGCTGGGGGTGGCCACGGGCAAGTCGCGCCGGGGGTTTGACAAGGTGCTGCGTGAGACCGGGCTGACGGATTATTTCAACGCCACGCGCTGTGCCGATGAGGCACCCTCCAAACCGCATCCGCAGATGCTGCACGATGTCATGGAACAACTCGATGTACTGCCACGGCAGACTATTATGGTGGGCGATACCGAGTATGATATGGAAATGGCGACCAACGCCGGGGCCGGCAAGGTCGCTGTCACTTCCGGTGTCCACAGTGAAACACGTCTGAACCGGCATGCCCCGCTGATCTGCCTGGAGCGGATCTCGGACATGCCCGTCTGGATGTCTGCCACGGGCATCATCCCTGGTTGAAATCCCTTCTATTATTCAGGTGAAAAATATGTCAGAAAAAGATTCATCCAGCAAGCCATCCGGCAAGAAGCCGGCCTCTTTTGAGTCCCGGGACCAGGGCCAGGGGGATCAGGATGACTGGCACCGCAACCTGGTCAACCGGCTTGCGTTTGCCTCGATCAACGAACAGCGTCGGACACGGCGCTGGAATGTGTTTTTCAAGGGGCTGCTGGCCCTGTACCTGCTCGCCATTCTGCTGCTGTACTGGCCGGGGGACTGGCCGAATGTAGACAAGCTGGATGGCAAACATACGGCGCTGGTGGAACTGAAGGGTGTGATCTCCGACGAGTCGGAGGCCAGTGCCGACACGGTGATCGCCGGACTGCAGGAGGCCTTTGAAGATGAAAAAACCGCCGGTGTCATCCTCAGGATCAATTCTCCCGGCGGCAGCCCCGTGCAGGCGGGCTACATCTACAACGAGATCAAGCGTCTCAGGAAGAAACATCCCGACACCGCTATTTACGCGGTGGTGACCGACCTGTGTGCCTCGGGTGGCTATTATGTTGCCTCGGCAGCCGATGAAATCTATGTGGACAAGGCCAGTATCGTGGGATCCATCGGTGTACTGATGAACAGCTTCGGTTTCGTCGGCAGCATGGAAAAACTCGGCGTGGAGCGGCGCCTGTACACGGCCGGTGAGAGCAAGGGCTTTCTGGACCCGTTTTCACCGTCGAAGCAAGCAGATGTCGAGCATGTCAGGGTTCTGCTGGAGGGTATACACGAGCAATTCATCGGTGCAGTCAGGGAAGGCCGGGGTGAACGCCTGCAGGATCACCCGGACCTCTTCACCGGCTTGATCTGGACGGGCGAGGAGAGTCTGGAAATGGGCCTGGTGGACGGCATCGGCAGCCCGGGCTACGTGGCACGCGAGATCATCGGCGAGGAAGATGTGGTGGACTTTACCCAGGAGCCCGACCTGCTGGAGCGACTCACCGAACGCATCGGCGTCGCCATGGCGCGGGGCTTGGGCGCGTTTGCCGCGGGCGGGGTCGCGACGCTGCGTTGAGTTCGTTGCCGGGTCCCAGGGCGGTACGGGGCTAGGGCAGGGTGATGCCGGCCTGCCTGAGCATTTCGCTCAGGCGAATCAGCGGCAGGCCGATCAACGCCGTTGGATCGTCGCCCTGCATGCGTTCAAACAGGGTGATTCCCAGCCCTTCCGACTTGAAGCTCCCGGCACAGTTATACGGCTGGTCGTGTTGCAGGTAGCGCTCGATCCGGGCGTCATCCAGTTCCCGGAACTGGACGCGGAAAGGAATGACATCCAGCTGCAGTTCATCCGTGACGCTGTTCAGCAGGCACAGGCCGGTCAGAAACAAGACGGACCGGCCCGACAGCCGGCGCAGCTGCTCGACGGCACGCTCGTGGGTGCCCGGCTTGCCGAGGATCTCACCATCAACGGTCGCGACCTGGTCGGAGCCGATAATCAGCCCCGCTTGCAAGCCTCCGATGGCACGGGCCTTGGACTCCGACAGGCGCCGTACCAGTGCCTCCGCGGTTTCATTTTCCAAACGGCTTTCATCGACATCCGGCGCGGCCGTTTCAAACGCCAGACCCAGGCGGCCCAGCAACTCGCGCCGAAACGGCGAAGTCGAGGCCAGTATGATCGCCAGTGAAGTGGACTCGGTATTCATTAAAAAATTCTACCGCAGAGACGCAGAGAGCGCAGAGAAAACAAAAAATAAGATTGATTATGGCTAAATCGATTGTCTCGACAATGCGTCATGAATTTTAATTCACGTGGTTCTAATGTTATTACAAACTCCGCGTCCTTTGCGTCTCTGCGGTGAATTATTGGTTTCTAAAGAAGCTCAGCTGCAGCAATTATTCGATTTCCACCAGGGTCTCGTCGGGTCTCCATTTTCATCGCCTCGGTGATCAGCACGGGCGCGCCGGCATCGACCTGGTCGCCGACGCTGACCAGGACGTCGATGATGGTGCCCGGCATGGACGTGGTCACGTGTCCCGGCAGGGTGGCGCGCGGTCGCCGGCTGCCCTTCATGCCACGTTCACCCTGCTCGGGCTGGGCTGACGGGAAGATCTCGTCCAGGGTCTCGACCAGGACTTCCTCGGGGACACCGTCGACGGTCAGGTAGAAGGGCCGGTTGTCCTGGGTGCGGTGTCCGGTACCGGTTACCTTGATGTGGTAGGACTCGCCGTGCAGGGTGACATTGAATTCCGAGGGCCGGGCCTGGTCCCCGTCACCGCCGCTGCTGACCTGCTCCAGGGGTTCCGGGACCAGGGTGCCGCTCTTGCGCTGTTCGAGGAATTCCCTGCCGATCTCCGGGAACATCGCAAAGGTCAGCACATCCTCCTCGCTGCCGGCCAGATTGCCGATGGAGCTGCGCAGCTTGTCCAGTTCATCGTCAATCAGATCGGCGGGGCGCTGGTCGATAATGTCCTGGCTGCCGATCGCCTGACGCTGTACGCCCGGGTCGATGGCGGCAGGTGCCCTGCCATAGCGTCCCTGCAGGTAGAGCTTTACCTCGTTGGTAATGGTCTCGTAGCGTTTGCCCGTCAGTACATTGAGCACGGCCTGGGTGCCGACAATTTGCGAAGTCGGTGTCACCAGGGGTGGATAACCGAGGTCCTTGCGCACGCGCGGTATCTCCTGGAATACCTCGTTCATGCGTTCCAGCGCGCCCTGTTCGCGCAGCTGGGTGTAGAGGTTGGAGATCATACCGCCCGGTACCTGGTAGACCTGGACGCGGGTGTCCAGCCCGGTGAATTCGCTCTCGAACTGGTGGTACTTCCCGCGCACGTCACGGAAATAGAGACCGACCTGCTGCAGGGCCTCGAGGTCCAGGCCGGTATCGAATTCCGTGTCCCGCAAGGCCGCGACCATGCTCTCGGTGGGCGGGTGGCTGGCGCCGCCGGCGAAGGCCGAGATGGCCGTGTCGATATGCCGGCAGCCGTTTTCGATGGCCTTGAGGTGGCACATCTCGGCCGTACCCGCCGTGGCATGGCTATGCAGGTGGATCGGCAGGTCCGTGGCCGCGGCGATTTCAGCCACCAGGTCGCCGGTCACCATGGGCGTCAGCAGGCCGGCCATGTCCTTGATCGCCAGGCTGTCGCAGCCCATGGCCTCGAGTTCTTTCGCCATGGCCACGAATACCGGGGTGTCATGCACCGGGCTGGTGGTGTAGCAGATGGTGCCCTGGGCGTGCTTGCCGGCCGCCCGGGTGGCCTCGATGGCGACCTGCAGATTACGTACATCGTTGAGGGCATCAAAGATCCTGAATACGTCCATGCCGTTGTCGGCCGCGCGTTGCACGAAGGCGCGCACCACGTCGTCTGAATAGTGCCGGTAGCCGAGCAGGTTCTGGCCGCGCAGCAGCATCTGCAGGCGGGTATTGGGCAACGCCTCGCGCAGCCTGCGCAGACGCTCCCAGGGGTCTTCCTTGAGGTAGCGCAGGCAGGAATCGAAGGTGGCGCCACCCCAGACCTCCAGGGACCAGTAACCGATGCGATCGAGTTGCTCGCAGATCGGCAGCATGTCCTCGGTGCGCATGCGTGTGGCGATGAGCGACTGGTGGGCATCCCTGAGGATGACGTCGGTGATGTTGACTCTGGGCATCGTCTTGCCTGGCTTCCTGTTAATGACCTAAATGTGCAGACAGTGCTGCGCTGATGGCCGCCGACAGCTCGCGCGTCGGCCGGCTGGTTTTATAGCGTGTCAGTTCCGGGTGGTCATCGACAAATCCGGTATCAAATGAACCGTAGCGGAATTCCTCTACCTTGAGGATTTCCATGTAGTACGGGATCGTTGTCTTGACGCCATAGACCCCGATGTCCTCCAGTGCGCGGGCGGCGCGGTTCAGCAGTTCCGGCCAGCTCAGCGCCCACACCGTCAGCTTGGCGCACATGGAGTCATAGTAGGGTGGGATATGGTAGCCGGTGTAGATGGCGCCGTCAGTCCTGACGCCGGGCCCGCCCGGTGCGAAGTAGCGGGTTATGCGCCCGAAGCTGGGAAGGAAATCGTTTTTCGGATCTTCCGCATTGATGCGCAGTTCCATGGCATAACCGCGCTTCTGAATATCCGCCTGGGCATGGCTCAGGGGGAGACTGTCGGCTATGCGAATCTGTTCCTGCACGATATCGATGCCGGTGATTGCCTCGGTAATGGTGTGTTCCACCTGCAGGCGAGTATTCATTTCCATGAAATAGAAGCGGTTGTCCCGGTCCATCAGGAATTCCACCGTGCCCGCATTGGTGTAAGCAACGGCCCTGGCGGCGCGTACCGCCGTTTCGCCCAGCCAGGCGCGCTGGGCCTCATCCAGCTGGGGGGAGGGGGCGATCTCGATCAGTTTCTGGTGGCGGCGCTGGATGGAACAGTCGCGTTCAAACAGGTGGATGACATTGCCGTGGGTATCGGCCAGCACCTGGACCTCGATATGCCGGGGCCGGTCGATGCATTTCTCCATGAAGACGTCGGCGCTACCGAATGCCTTGCTGGCCTCGGACAGCACGCGATCATAGTTCCTGTTCAGGTCCTGCGGGGAGTTGCAGCGACGTATGCCGCGGCCGCCGCCGCCCGAGGTGGCCTTCAGCATGACCGGGTAGCCGATGGTCTCAGCCAGGGCCAGCGCCTCTTCCAGGCTGGCAAGGTTGCCGTCACTGCCCGGTATCACGGGGATGCCGGCCACCTGCATGGCAGTACGGGCGGCGATCTTGTCACCCATCTGGCGTATCACCCCGGCATCGGGGCCGATATAGCGGATGTTACGGCGCTCGCAGGTCTCGGCCAGCAGCGGGTTCTCTGACAGGAATCCATAACCGGGGTGCAGGGCATCGCAGCCGCTGGCCACGGCGAGATTGACGATGCGGTGTGCGTTCAGATAGCCGGCGACAGAATCGGGGCCGATATTATAGGCTTCGTCGGCCTTTTTGACGTGCAGGGCATGCCGGTCCGCATCGGCATAGATGGCGACGGAGGTGATACCGGCCTCCGCGCAGGCCCGGATGATGCGGACGGCCACTTCACCGCGGTTGGCGATCAGGATTTTGTGAATCAAGCTGTTGTTCCAGGTGTTCGGATCATGAGTGGTCGCAGGTCATTCAACCATACCGGAAAATACCGTGTGAGGTTAAGTACGCAGCCCGGTGATTGATGTCAATCCGGGCCGGGCCGGACGACTGGCGGAAAGTGTCAGAATTTCAGTGATTTCTTTGACAGGCCCCGTGACAGAATATAATATAAGCGAGTTATGATAGAGCACCTGCCGGATCGTCTCGATCTGTACGCAATGGCCGAGGCGGGGCGTGAGTTGCGGGGCCGGATAGATCTGGCCAGCCTGGAACGGGTATTGCCCCTGCTGAGCTCTCCGGACGGGGCGCTGCAGGTCACCCTGGAACTGGGCAAGTCCCACGACGGGACGCGCTATCTCTCGGGGACCATCGAGGGCACACTGAGCCTGCAGTGTCAGCGCTGCCTCGAGTCCATGGCGTATCCGCTGCAGGTGAGTTTCCAGCTCGGACTGGTTCACAGCCAGGAGGAGATGGGTAAACTGCCGGACCGGTTTGAACCCTTGCTGGTGTCTCAGGAGCCGGCGCACGTCGCCGACCTGGTCTCGGATGAGGTCCTGCTGACATTGCCGATCGTGCCCGTGCACACGGACATGAAGCAGTGCCGGGAACTGGCGACCGATTATCAAACGCCGAATGACTGCCAGCGGGAAAATCCGTTTGCCGTGCTGGCGCAATTGAAACAGAAACAGTAGCACTCGATTAAGGAGTAGACAAAATGGCCGTTCAACAGAACCGTAAAACGCCATCCAGGCGCGGCATGCGCCGGTCCCATGACAGCCTGGGCGAAGCTGCGCTGTCGATCGAGCCGACCACCGGCGAGACCCACCGACGCCATCACGTCAGCCCTGATGGTTTTTACCGTGGCCGCAAGGTCATCAACAAGGATCTTGACTGATCTGCACTAAAGCCGGGTGCTGATCCACGGGCGCACCCGCAGTCAAAAAAACGCAATCCTCACTACCCAAGCGCGTGCCTCACTTCTTGTCATGAGATCGAGAGTCACGGTTGCGCTTGATGCCATGGGCGGCGATGTCGGTCCTGACGTGGTCGTCCCGGCGGCACTGAGTGCGCTCGAACAGCATGATGACCTGAATATCATCCTTGTCGGGGACCAGGCGGTACTCAACCCGGCGACCAAAAGATACAAGGCAGGTGGTCACGGCCGGCTGCAAGTCCATCATGCCAGCCAGTCGGTGGAGATGGACGAACCGCCCTCGCATGCGCTGCGCAGCAAGAAGGACTCCTCCATGCGCGTTGCTATCAATCTGGTCAGTGACGGGACTGCCGACGCCTGCGTGAGTGCAGGGAACACCGGTGCCCTGATGGCGACTGCACGCTTCGTGCTGAAAATGTTGCCCGGCATCGATCGACCGGCGATCTGTACAGCGTTGCCGTCCTATAGCGCACATACCTGGATGCTTGACCTGGGTGCGAATGTCGATTGTGATGCCGAGCATCTGTTGCAATTCGCGGTGATGGGTTCTGTCCTGGCCAGGGCTGTGGACAACAATGAACACCCGCGGATCGGGCTGCTGAATGTCGGCGAAGAGGAGATCAAGGGCAACGAGCAGGTCAAGCAGGCGGGACAATTGCTTTCTGCGAGTCACCTCAACTACCAGGGTTATGCCGAGGGTGATGATATCTACAAGGGCAACTTCGACGTCATCGTCTGCGATGGCTTCGTCGGCAATATCTCGCTCAAAACCAGCGAGGGTGTTGCCAGGATGATCGCCCGGTTCATCCGCGAGGAATTCAGCCGCAACCTGCTGACCAGGCTGGCCGCCCTGATCACCATGCCGGTCCTCAAGGCCTTCCGCAGGCGGATCGACCCGCGGCGCTACAACGGCGCGACCCTGCTTGGCCTGCGTGGCATCGTAATCAAGAGCCATGGCGGTGCTGACGCGCTGGCGTTTGCCAATGCCATCAAGGTCGCCATTGTGGAGGTGCGCGAATCGGTGCCCGAACGCATCAGCAAGCAGCTGGATTCATACCTTCAACACAGGCAGGCGATATGAAGTTTTCACGAATCACGGGCACCGGCAGTTATCTGCCCGAGAAGGTGTTGACCAACCATGATCTGGAAAAGATCATGGACACCAGTGATGAATGGATTCGCGAGCGCACCGGCATCGCCAAGCGACATATCGCCGCCGGTGACGAGACTGCCTGTGATCTGGCCGAGGTCGCGGCCTGCCGTGCCATGGAGGCCGCCGGCCGCACACCCCGCCAGATTGACCTCATCGTGCTGGCGACCACGACACCCGACCGGGTCTTTCCCAGCACCGCCTGCCTGCTGCAGCAGCGCCTCGACATCCATGGCACGGCTGCCTTCGATGTGCAGGCCGTGTGTACCGGTTTCATCTACGCATTGAGCATTGCGGACAAATTCATCCGCACGGGTTCGGCACGCTGTGCACTGGTGGTCGGCACGGAGACACTGTCGCGCATCGTCGACTGGAACGATCGCGGTACCAGTATACTGTTCGGTGACGGCGCCGGGGCAGTGGTGCTGGAGGCGAGTGACGAGCCCGGCATTCTTTCAACACATCTGCACGCGGATGGCAGCTACGAGCACCTGCTGACCGTGCCCGCCGGTGTCTCCTCCGGCTATGACAAGGTACAGGGCGGGCAGGCCTACATACACATGCAGGGCAACGAGGTCTTCAAGATGGCGGTGAATACGCTGGGGCGTATTGTCGACGAGACTCTGGCTGCCAACAAGATGGAGAAGTCGGAAGTGGACTGGCTGATCCCGCACCAGGCCAATATCCGCATCATCCAGGCCACAGCCAGAAAACTGAAAATGTCGATGGACCGTGTTGTCGTGACCGTGGATGAGCACGGTAACACCTCCGCGGCCTCGGTCCCGCTGGCACTGGATACCGCCGTGCGCGACGGGCGCATCCAGCGCGGGGAGGTCCTGCTCATGGAGGCCTTCGGCGGCGGCTTCACCTGGGGCTCGGCCCTGCTGAAATATTGAGCATTTTGAGGGAAAAATAAAATCTACCGCAGAGGCGCAGAGGACGCGGAGAAATAAGAAATAATGACCTGGTAAATTCACTGTACATAATACATACCGGCGAACATATTCGGGCCTTTGACACAATTGAATGGAAATCTCTGTGTCCTCTGCGCCTCTGCGGTGAAATGTTTTTATCTTTTTGAAAGATCACTAACTCGATATGACTGCATCATCTGACAACACGGATTCAACGCTGGGTATGGTCTTTCCGGGGCAGGGCTCCCAGTCGGTGGGCATGTTGGCCGGGCTGGCGGACGCCTGCCCGCAGGTCGAGGACACCTTCAACGAGGCCGGCGAGGTGCTGGGCTATGACCTGTGGGCGCTGGTCAGGGGCGGACCGGCCGATGACCTGAACCGGACCGACAGGACCCAGCCGGCCATGCTGGCCGCCGGGGTGGCGGTCTGGCGTATCTGGCAGGCCCGTGATGGCGGGATGCCGGTGGTCATGGCCGGTCACAGCCTGGGCGAGTATACGGCACTGGTGTGCGCGGGCGCACTGAACTACGCCGAGGCGATCGGGCTGGTTGCCGAGCGCGGGCGCTGCATGCAGGACGCGGTTCCGGCGGGCAGCGGCGCCATGGCAGCAATACTTGGCCTGGACGATGCGGCGGTTGCGGCCGTCTGCGCCGAAGCTGCACAGGGCGATATCGTGACGGCGGTCAATTTCAATTCACCGGGGCAGGTGGTCATCGCCGGCGACGCGCAGGCGGTGCAAAGGGCCACCGTGCTGGCAAAGGAAACCGGGGCCAAGCGTGCCATACCCCTGCCAGTCAGTGTGCCATCGCACTGCGCACTGATGCAGCCGGCGGCAGAACGCTTCGCCGTCCACCTGAAGGAAACGACGTTTAGCGAACCACAGATCCCGGTCATCCAGAATGTCGATGTAATGGCGCATGACAGTCCGGACACTGTCCGCGATGCGCTTGAACGCCAGTTGTACAGTCCGGTGCAATGGGTCAGGACCATCGAGGCCATGCGCGAGCGCGGGGTGACGCGGATTATCGAGGTCGGACCCGGCAAGGTGCTTGCCGGCCTGTGCAAGCGCATCGACAAGTCCCTGACGGCACTGCCGGTGCATGACCCGGACAGCCTTGACGTTGCACTGGACAGTTAGGCAAACACTCGTCGATGGAGACAGCCATGGCATTTGAAAACGAGATCGTAGTGGTAACCGGGGCCAGCCGCGGCATCGGCAAGGCGATAGCGCAGGAACTCGGCGCGCGTGGTGCAACTGTAGTGGGCACCGCCACCAGTGACAGTGGCGCCAGTGGCATTACGGAGATGCTTGCCGAAAATGCTGTTCGCGGCACCGGCATGGTGTTGAACGTCACCGACCCGGATTCGATCGCCGGGTTTATCAAGGCAGTGCAGGATGACTTCGGAACACCCACCATCCTGGTCAACAACGCCGGCATCACCCGTGACAATCTGCTCATGCGGATGAAGGACGAGGAGTGGGACGATGTCATCCAGACCAACCTGACATCGGCCTTTCGCATGAGCAAGGCCTGCCTGCGCGGCATGATGAAGGCGAAGCATGGCCGGATTATCACCATTACCTCGGTCATCGCTGCGACCGGCAACCCGGGCCAGGCGAATTATGCCGCGACCAAGGCCGGTGTAATCGGGTTCACGAAATCACTGGCTCGCGAGGTCGGGTCGCGTGGCATCACAGTCAATACCGTGGCGCCCGGATTCATCGATACCGATATGACCCGTGCCTTGCCCGAGGAGCAACGCACTAAATTGCTCGAGCAGATACCGCTCGCGCGGCTGGGTGATGTCGGGGATATCGCGCATGCCGTTGCCTTCCTTGCCTCGGGGCAGGCCGGCTATATCACCGGTGAAACCCTGCACGTCAATGGCGGCATGTATATGGGCTGAGAACCGGTATTCCTGTTTGTATCCGCAGCATGCCGATTAACTTCTTTATGTAGTGCATTTAACTAGCTGAAAATAAAGCAATAAATATGTTTTAATTTAGTGTATGGCGGAACGCTTAAATGCCTGGCTGTGGGGTGTCAATAAGCCCGTGCGGGTCCAACTTGTAACTTGTATCTTGCATTCACTACAATAGCCGCGCAGTTGATACTGCACTATCCAATACAGAGAGGAATAACCCGAAATGAGCAATGTTGATGAGCGCGTCAAGAAGATCGTTATCGAGCAGCTGGGGGTAAAGGAAGACGAGGTCACGAATCCCGCATCCTTTGTCGATGACCTAGGCGCGGATTCTCTGGACACCGTAGAACTGGTCATGGCCCTGGAAGAGGAATTCGAATGCGAGATACCCGACGAGGAGGCCGAGAAAATAACGACTGTCCAGCAGGCGATTGACTACGTTAACGCCCACCTGGGTTGATCCTGTCCCTACCAGATTCTGGCCGCACCCGCATGATACCGGTGCGGCCTTTTGCTTTCCTTACGTATAACCATTCCGTACCTGACACTGGCAGGAGTTAGGCATTGTCCAAAAGACGCGTAGTTATCACCGGTCTGGGTATCGTTTCACCCGTCGGTAATACGATCGAGGCTGCGTGGTCAGCTATCAAGGCCGGCAAGAGCGGTATTGGTCCGATTACCAACTTCGATGTATCCGGTTTTCCGGTCCGCATCAGTGGCGAGGTCCGGGATTTCGATATTACCCGATATATCTCCGCAAAGGACGCCCGCAAGATGGCGCCCTTTATCCATTACGGGATCGCGGCAGCCAGCCAGGCCTTCGAGGATTCCGGTATCGAGATAAACGAGGCCAATGCGGATCGCGCCGGCCTGGCCATCGGTTCCGGGATCGGCGGGCTGCCCGGTATCGAGAACGCCTACCAGGCCTTCATCGACGGCGGTCCCCGCAAGATTTCACCGTTTTTCGTGCCCGCCAACATCATCAACATGATTGCCGGCAACCTCTCCATCATCTATGGCATGAAGGGCCCCAATATCGCCATTGTTACGGCCTGCACCACGGCCACTCACAATATCGGGATTGCGGCGCGGATGATCGCCTACGGGGATGCCGACATCATGATGGCCGGCGGTGCAGAGATGACAACCTGTCCCACGGGTCTCGGCGGTTTCGCCGCCGCCCGCGCCCTGTCAACGCGCAATGACGACCCGCAGGCGGCCAGTCGTCCCTGGGACCGGGACCGCGACGGCTTCGTGCTGAGTGATGGGGCGGGAATCCTGATGCTCGAGGAATACGAACTGGCGCGCAAGCGCGGTGCCAATATCTATGCGGAAGTGGTCGGATTCGGCATGAGCGGCGATGCCTACCACATGACCCAGCCGTCCAGTGGCGGGGAGGGTGCCGCACACTGCATGCGGAATGCCCTCAGGGACGCCGGCATGAATATTGACGCGGTCGACTATATCAATGCCCACGGGACCTCCACACCGGCGGGTGATGTGGCCGAGACCATGGCGGTGAAAGGGGTCTTCAGCGACGCTGCCGGGAAGCTTGCCATCAGTTCCACCAAGTCGATGACCGGACATCTGCTCGGGGCCGCCGGCGGGGTGGAGGCGGTGTTTACCACGCTGGCGCTGCGGGACCAGGTCGCTCCGCCGACCATCAACCTGGACAACCCGGACCCGGCATGTGACCTGGACTATGTTCCGCATACCGCCCGGGACATGAAGATCAACGTCGCCATGAGCAATTCATTCGGCTTTGGCGGCACCAACGGCACCCTGGTCCTGCGCAAGCCGGACTGAAACCCATGGAAGCCCGCTGTGATATGGGCGGCAACCGGGATTCTGTTTCCCTGGCCGGGCAGTCGGCCTGTGCGGTGCACCAGCTGGGGCAGGGCCTTGACCTGCTTTCCCTGCACCGGCTGGACCCGGTGCGTTATCCCCACCTCCTGCAAAGTTCCGCACAGGGGCGCTTCGATATCCTGTTTGCCTTTCCCGAAGCGAGCCTGATGCTGGATACCTCCGGCACACTGAGCGGGCCTGATCCCGCCGAAGTGACGAAGGGTGATTTTCTGCAGGGGCTTGATCACTGGTGCCAGGCCTTGCAGCTGAAATCTCCCCGTCACACCTCCCTGCCGTTTACCGGCGGCTGGTTTGTCTACCTGGGCTATGAACTTGCCGGCCAGATCGAGCCGAGCCTGCACCTGCCAGGGCCACAGGGAGCACTGCCGGTTGCCATTGCCACCCGCTTTGCGAGTGCCGTGATTTACGATCACGACAAGGACAGTAGCTGCATCGTGACCGAGGCCGCTTGCACTGACCGCGTCGATGACATCAGGCGCGATATCGCGGCACTGCCACGACCGGATGCCGCGACCGAACCGGGGGCACTGGATGGCGACATCAGCGAGGCGCCGGCGGACGACTACCTGGACGCGGTCAGGCGCATCCATGACTATATCCGTGAAGGCGATGTCTTCCAGGTGAACCTGTCGCGTCCCTGGGATGTTGCCGCACACGCCGGCGTCGATGTCCCGGACCTCTATACCCGTCTCTGCAAGCACAACCCCGCGCCGTTTTCAGGTATCGCGCGCTGGGACCAGGCCGCCATCATCAGTTCGTCCCCGGAGCGCCTGGTGCGGGTGAGCGGGCGCACGGTCGAGACCCGGCCCATCGCCGGGACCCGTCCCCGCAGCCGTTCCAGGCAGGCCGACACGGCCTACTCGGAGGAGCTGATGGCGCACCCCAAGGAACGCGCCGAACACATCATGCTGATCGACCTGGAACGCAACGACCTGGGACGCATCAGCGTGCCGGGCTCGGTCCAGGTCGATGAATTCATGGTGCTCGAGTCCTATGCGCACGTGCATCACATCGTCTCGAACGTGCGCGGCGAGTTGCGTCCCGATGTCACCCCGGGCCAGGTGATTGCAGCCGTGTTTCCCGGTGGCACGATCACCGGCTGTCCCAAGGTGCGCTGCATGGAGATCATTGCCGAGCTCGAGGGGGAGGCCAGGGAGGCCTATACCGGCTCCATGGGTTATATCAACCGCGACGGCAGCATGGACCTGAATATTCTGATCCGCACCATGACCGTGGAGGGTAACCGTATCCGGCTGCGTGCCGGTGCCGGCATCGTCGCCGACTCGGTCCCGGAGGCGGAGCTGGAAGAGACCCGGGCCAAGGCGCGCGGCCTGTTGCGTGCGCTCGGGGTTGCAGCGGCGTGAGGCTGCTTGTGCAGAGCATATGACCACGAACACAACCATCCCGGTGCTGGTCAACGGGTCAGCAGAAGACCGCATCTCCAGCCTCGACCGGGGGCTGCTCTACGGTGATGGCCTGTTCGAGACCATTGCAGTGGCTGGCGGCCGGCCCCGGTTCTGGTTACGCCACATGGCCCGCCTGCAGGCCGGTTGCGAACGACTGGGGATTCCCTGCCCTGATGCCGACAGGCTGGCCGGCGAGGCGCAGGGTTTGTTGCCGGACGTGGAGCGCTGTGTGCTCAAGATCATCGTGACCCGTGGCACGGGCGGGCGTGGCTACGGGCCACCCGCTGATCCGCAACCGACCCGCATTGTGCAGCGTCACCCGTGGCCGGATTATCCCGCCAGCTGCCGGGAGCAGGGCGTCAGGGTCCGGCTCTGCGAACAGCGCCTGGTGCCGAATCCACCGCTGGCCGGCATCAAGCACCTCAACCGCCTCGAGCAGGTGCTGGCCCGGCAGGAATGGGACGGTACCGACATCATGGAGGGGCTGATGGCAGACTGGCAGGGGAACCTGGTGGAGGGCACCATGAGCAATCTGTTCATTGTGCAGGACCAGCAGTTGGTCACGCCGGACCTGGGCCGCTGCGGGGTCGCCGGCATTGTGCGTGCCGTGCTCATGGAACTGGCCGGGGAGCTGGGCCTGTCGGTGGCGGTCAGGGACCTGGGTATGACGGCCCTGCGGGAGGCGGACGAGGTGTTCCTGACCAACAGCATTATCGGCATCTGGCCCGTGATCGGGCTCGATGAGCATGCCTGGTCCAGGGGTATGGTGACACGGCAGTTGCAGGAACGGCTTGCCGGCCTGCCAGAAGGAGACGATCAGTGAGGTCGCCAATCAGACAGGAGTGCACGCCATGGGGATGAGTGAAAAGCCACAGGGCAGCCTGCGCCGGCTGCTCGCCACGCTCGTGGTGATACTGGCAGTGGGCGCGCTGGTCGTGGCGGCCGTTTACCTGGGCCAGTACCAGGCCTTTCGCGACAGCCAGCTGAACGTGCCGGAAGCCGGGCGTATCTATGAAGTCCGTCCGGGCACCTCGCTGAACCGCCTGGCGCACGACCTGCAGCGTGAAGCCATTATCGAATACCCGCGGTTCTTCATCCTGCTGGGGCGGGAGCTGGCCGTGGCGACGCGGCTGCAGGCGGGCCAGTACCGGCTGGATCCCGGTATGACGCCGCAGGTGCTGCTGGAGAGACTATCCAGCGGCGCAGTGGTCCAGCACACCCTGACCCTGATCGAGGGACAGACCTTCAGGGAGATGCTCGAACTGATCCATGCCAGCGACGAATTGGGCCATACCTTGCAGGAAGTCGATTCGGAGGATGTCATGGCGGTGCTGGGTCACGCGGACGAGCATCCCGAAGGCCGCTTCCTGCCGGACACCTATCACTTTCCCATCGGTACCACAGACCGTGAGTTTCTGCAGCGCGCCTACCGCGCCATGGCTGAGCTGTTGGCCGGGGAGTGGGAGAACCGTGAGCCGGAACTGCCGCTCGAGTCTCCCTACGAGGCCCTGATACTGGCCTCGATTGTGGAGAAGGAAACCGGCCTGGCGGCCGAGCGTCCACTGATCGCGGGCGTGTTCATCAGCCGGCTCGAGAAGGGCATGCGCCTGCAGACCGACCCGACGGTGATCTACGGCATGGGTGAGGCCTTTGACGGCAATATCCGTTCACGCGACCTGCGCGCGGATACCCCTTACAATACCTACACCCGCGACGGCCTGCCGCCCACACCGATTGCCATGCCCGGCGCCGACGCCATCCGTGCCGTGCTGCACCCGGATAAGAAGGGCTATCTCTACTTCGTGGCGCGGGGCAACGGGGCGCATTATTTCTCGCGCACCCTGGAGGAGCACAACCGCGCCGTACAGAAATTTCAGCTGGGGAAAAAGAACATCAAGCTGTCGGAGCCGGACCAGACGCCATGAAGGGAAAATTCATCACCGTGGAAGGCATCGAGGGGGTCGGCAAGACCACCAACATCGGTTTTATCCACAAACTGCTCAGCGACGCTGGCAAGGACGTCGTGCTCACCCGCGAGCCGGGTGGTACGCCGCTGGGCGAGGCCATCCGTGGCCTGCTGCTGGACCCGCAATACAAAGGCATGGACCCGGACTGCGAACTGCAGTTGATGTTTGCCGCCCGCGCCGAACACCTCGCCCGTGTCATCCGGCCCGCCGTTGAAGCCGGGCAGTGGGTATTGTGTGACCGCTTCACCGACGCGACCTATGCCTACCAGGGCGGCGGTCGTGGTCTTGATACCGACAAGATCACAGCCCTGGAGCAGCTGGTGCAGGAGGACTTCCGGCCTGACCTGACCCTGTTGCTGGATGTGCCGGTCGAGATCGGCCTTGAACGGGCCAGCAACCGCAGTACACCGGACCGCTTCGAACAGGAGCAGGTCGAATTTTTCGAGCGCGTCCGCCAGGCCTACCTCGAGATGGCCCGGACCCACGATGGCCGTTACCGGGTGATCGATGCCAGCCAGCCGCTGGAGGCGGTGCAGCGGCAACTGGCCTCTGTCTTTCGATCGCAGCTGAAGGCCTGACGCCGGTGGCCCCGTAGCACCTTCTGCGGCTGCCGTTCATCGGCAGCTATCCTGTGTTCTTCGGCCTGATATACATGCCAGGCCCTCCCATCCGCTGAATTTCCATGTCCTGGATCCCGGTATTGTGAATCCTTTCGCTGAGAAAGGCTTACAGTGTTTATATCCTGGAAAAGCTTAACTTGCGGGCCAGTCCGCTAAGCGGAGTCAGGAATATATCCTGCTCGTGTGGCGTCTATAATGTTGTTGATCAATACTTGGTTCTTTCTATCGTGCCACCGCGGCAGATGACCCAACCGGCAATAGCTACACCAGCCCGGGTACACCATAACAATTACGAAGCACAGAGGAGTACAAACCATGTCCAAGAACAAATTCAGACCGGCTATTACCGTGTTGCTGGCGGCTGCCGGTTCATTACTGTTGTCCAGCGCCGCGCCCGTCATGGGCGCAGGTACGACCCTGACGATTATTCAACTCCAGGACCTGCACGGTAACCTGTTGCCGCATGCCGGTGTCATCCAAAACCCTGACGGCAGCGAGCGCTATGTCACTCAGGGTGGTGGCGTGGCCAAGGCCAAGACCCTGGTCGATCAGATTCGTGACGACAACTCCAATAATCTGCTGCTGGCCGTGGGTGACAGCACCCAGGGTAGCGCCGAGGTACTGTACACCGTGGGCGATGCCATCATGCCGGCCATGAATGCCTTTGGCATCGATGCCTTTACCCCCGGGAACTGGGACTTCGGTTACGGTCCGGCAGTGTTCCGAAATCGCTTTACGAGTTTCGGGCCCAAACCGACACTTCCTGCGAATATCCAGGTGATGTCTCAGTATGTCAGCTGCGCAGATATCCCCGATATTCCCGACGTTACCGATGACCCGGAGTTCTGTACAGAGATCACGGCTACACAACCATTTCCAACCACCCATGGCGTCATCAAGGCGAACTTTCCCACAGTGGCCGTCAATGTATATAACGACGCAACCAGTGCCCCCTTGCCTGGTTTCCTGCATCACACGCGGGTGCTCAAACCCTACGAGATCTTTGAACGTGACGGGGTGAAGATCGCCGTGATCGGCATTACCGCCTCCATCGTTCCCCAGCAGCCTGACGTCTTCAATATTGGCCTGCGCTTCACCCAGGGCACCGAAGAGCTGCCGGGCATCATTGCTGACGTGCAGGAACAGGGGGCCTCGATCATCATTGTGCAGTCGGAACTCGGGCTGTCGGCGAACGTGCAGATTGCGCGCGAATTTCCCGAGATCGATGTGATGCTGTCGGCGCATACCCATGAACTGACCCTCGGTGCCTTACTGGTACATGGTGATGATGTAACCAGAACCACTCCAGGACGTCCGTTGAGTCGTGGAGAACGCAAGCAACTCAATAATAAGAACGCCGCCATCGTGGTGGAATCCGGGGAGGACCTCTACCTGGGGCGCCTGGACCTGGAGATCTCCAATGGCCAGATCACGGATTTCACCTGGGAGGCGATCCCGGTGGATGACGACGTAGCCGAAGACGCAGACATGAAGACCCTTGTGGATGCGGCCGAGGAGCCCTTCATCGCCGGTATGGATGGCATAGTGGAACACCATACCTTCATGCCCGGCGGTTTTTGCACCCCGCCGAGCCCGCCTAACTGCGGTGACACTAACAACCGTGGCCTGCAGCTTGTCGATAGCCTGGATACCGTGGTAGGTACCACCGAAGTACTACTGGAACGCCACAATGTCCTGGAAGACATCATGAACAACTTCATTGCCGATGCCATCCGTGCCACCACGGACTCCGTGGTTGCAACGGGTGTCGATGTCTCCATGACCAACGGCTTCCGCTTCGACGTACCCATCCTGTCGGCCAACGAGGTGAGCCCTGGACAGGACTTCGTCGACGACCGCGATCCTGGCCAAATCACCCTGCGGGATCTGTACTACTACTTCCCCATCTCGCCCGCGACGGTGGTCGCCGAGTTTTCCGGCGCCGCCATCGTGGAGAGCCTGGAGGTGGTGCTGGAGGCGGTGTTTGACCGCAATCCCTACCGGCAGCGCGGCGGCTGGTATCTCGGCCTCGCCAACATGACCCAGGAGCTCGATCTCGACAACCGGCCCTTCAGCTCTTCCGGTGGCAGGATTGTGGGTACAAGGATTGGTACTGCCGGTGGTCTGGCCGGCGAACCATTGGATCCCAGCGGCCGTTATGTGTTCGCCTCCTGCTATGGCCACGCTGAGCCCGTCAACCGGGTATGTCGCACCAGCGGTGGCAGCGGGCACCAGTTCTTCCAACTGGCCGATGCCAGTGACTATAGCAGCGCCATCACCCTCGTAGATCCGGTCAACAGCGACCACATCGTGCAGGTCGTGGACTTTCCTTCTCCTCCGCCTGCCAAGGTGGTCAGGATCAAGCAGGTCGCACCGGACCGTTATCTGCACCCGGTGCATATGATGCGGCGTTACCTGGATGCAAACGGGACCATCACCACGGCGCAGTTCGGTACCGGTCGGATCCAGACCGTGGACTCCACCAAGCTGCCGAGTGACCCGAACTACTTTGTCGATCCGCCGGTTTCGATAGCCGATTCCACTCTGGTGCAGCCCATCCAGGGGGCCGGCCCCGGCTTTTTCGCCCGTCTCATTGAGCTGTTCAAGTAACCGGCCTTGCCCTGCCCCTGATCCGGGGCAGGGCATGTCTTTATTTGCTCCCCGCACGGGACGCAGTCTGGGCGACATCAGTCGCACCAATACTTTCCTTTTCCATGCAGATCGCATTATCCATGGGACTTAACTTGCAGTTTCGTGGGGAGTGAAAAACGGGTACAGTCTGGTTTAACATATTATCAACCACATGTGTTTCCTGGTTGCAATAAAAAACCAGAATGTCCCTTTTTTCCTTCCGTTTTTTTCCATTGAGTTGCCGGGCGCAGTTGGAATAGAATCATCATGTCCTGCGTCATAACAGAGAGCAAGGGTGCCGTGCCAGTCATGTCACAAGAAGCACCCATCCGGCCTGATTCCAATTCCATCAGGCAGCGACCAGCACCATCAGATCGGCAGCAGCAGACCTGGTTAAATATTAACCGGACGGGACTTGCTGTTTCCGGAGCTTGTGCAGCACAGCGGGCGCCGCGCGCTTTGACAGTGGACGAAAAAAATCAATCCGTGAAAATCAGGGGGAGAATTAATGCAACAACGCAAATCTGTCGGCAGACGATGTAGCGCAACGAAACGGAAATTCCCGTTCCGGGACTCCAGCGGGGAAAGGGTGAGGGAAGAACGCCGGAGACTTTCTGACCGGCGCATCGACGGCATCGGTTTTGAAATCGAGTGGCCTGACAAGATTTCGAACCATGAAATTCCAGTGTCTGCCGGACGCCACGGGCAGGACAATGGCGTCCGCCTGGGTAAAAAATACTGAATTTTCGGGTTTATTGATCAGGGCGGAATAGAATAGGGCTGGCACGCGTCCTATTACAGAGATGCCAAAGATAATCCGGTTTAATCATCTCAAATAAATATTAATTTCAACATTCTAACCGGTAGTCAGGGTTACTCATGCCCCGCTGGCCCTGATAGTGTATTCCCGTAGCGGGGACTCAAGTAGCTGGAGGAAGCACATGAAACCTGTAAACCTGTTTATGTCACTATTGATGGCGATTGCCATGCTGTTTACGGCAAACGCCAATGCTGATGAGGATGAAGGATACGGCAAGCAGAAGGTCGTCTACCACATCAACTACGATAATCCCAAAGCCCAGGCCGGTGCCCTGCGCAATATCCAGAACCACATCAATGCCGTGGGTGCGGAAAACCTCGACCTCAAGGTAGTCATGCATGGTAAGGGGCTGACCCTTCTGTTGACCCCCGATGCGGCGGAAAACACCAAGCTGCCCATGGGTAACGCCACGGACGAGATCCAGGCCAAGATTTCCGGTCTGAAGGACCAGGGAATCGGTTTCCAGGTCTGCTCAAACACGCTGAAGGGCAAGAAGATCGACCACGAGAAGGACCTGTATGACGTCGACCAGGCGGATATCGTCCCGAGCGGCGTCGCCGAGCTGGCCCGCCTGCAGGCCATGGGATATACCTACATCAAGCCTTAAGACAGACGAATTAATCTGAAGGGGGGCACGCCGGCCAGTTTATCTGGCCGGCTTTTTTTTGCCTGAATTCCCAGGAACAGACCACGTAGGCAATGCAAGCACCGGATTACATTGTCGCTAATCCGTACCTGAAACTGCGGTACTCGGTGAGGGCAACGGGTCAGTGGGTGGCAACCTCATTACCGTAGGCGCAGCCAAGCATCGCAGTGAAAACCGGATCAAGCGAGCCGCTTGTCTGAGCGTATCGAGCGTCAGCGAGGTCGGCGAGCGCCGGTTTTCACGAGAAGCGCAGGAGACCCGCGTCAGCGGGCAAGCCTCCGGGCCCGCGTTTCTTTTGGGTACTTTTCTTTGGCGGGGCAAAGAAAAGTACCTCGCCCATCAGGCGAAACACAGACACCAGTAGCTT
>CAMYJZ010000038.1 GCA_947258845.1 uncultured Ectothiorhodospiraceae bacterium
CGGCGCCCCTAACCTGGCCGGCACCCATGACTGCCATGGCGCACCGCTGGGCGATGACGAGATCGCCGCCACCCGTGAAAACATCGGCTGGTCCCATGCTCCCTTTGTGGTGCCGGACGATGTCTATGCCGGCTGGAATGCGAAAGACAAGGGCGCGCAGGCGGAACAGGAATGGAATGCCGCCTTTGCCGCCTACAGGGAGGCCCATCCCGAGCTGGCAGCCGAGTTCGAACGCCGCATGGCGGGTGAACGGCCGGCCGATTGGGACAGCAAGGCCGCCGGGTTCATCGCTGCGGTGAATGACAAGGCCGAGACCATCGCCTCGCGCAAGGCCTCGCAGAACACCCTGAACGGCTATGGCCCGGTATTGCCGGAACTGCTGGGCGGTTCGGCCGACCTGGCCGGTTCCAACCTGACCATCTGGTCGGGCTCGGAAGACATCAACAAGGGCAACGGCGGCAACTACATCTACTACGGTGTGCGCGAGTTCGGCATGTCCGCCATCATGAACGGCATCACCCTGCACGGCGGTTTCATCCCCTACGGCGCGACCTTCCTGATGTTTTCGGAGTATGCCCGCAATGCCCTGCGCATGGCGGCACTGATGAAGGTGCAGAGCATCTTTGTCTACACCCATGACTCCATTGGTCTGGGAGAGGATGGTCCGACCCACCAGGCCGTCGAGCAGACGGCCACCCTGCGCATGATTCCGCGCATGTCGGTCTGGCGTCCCTGCGACGCGGTCGAGTCGGCGGTGGCCTGGAAGGCGGCGATCGACAAGAAGGAAGGGCCCAGTTGCCTGATCTTCTCGCGCCAGAACCTGCAGCATCAGGAGCGCACGGCGGACCAGATCGCAGGGATCGGGCGGGGTGCCTACATCCTGTCTGACTGCGACGGTACACCGGAGGCCATCATCATTGGTACCGGTTCCGAAGTCGGCCTGGCCATGGAGGCCGCCGCGGCGCTGGCCGGGAAGGGCAAAAAGGTTCGCGTGGTATCCATGCCGTCCACCGATGTGTTCGACGCCCAGGATTCGACCTACAGGGAATCCGTGCTGCCGGCCACGGTCACCGCACGGGTTGCCGTGGAAGCCGGTGTGACCGATTACTGGCTCAAGTATGTCGGGCTCAACGGCAAGGTGATCGGCATCGACAGCTTTGGCGAGTCGGCGCCGGCGGGTGATGTCTACAGACACTTCGGCATAACCGCCGAGAACGTCGTCAAGGCGGTGGAGGAACTGCTGTAAACACCGCAGCGATTCCCCGGAAGCAACAGAATTGTTAATCGATTATCAAATGCAACTATTAAGGAGAAGATTCAATGGCGATTAAAGTCGGTATCAATGGCTTCGGCCGTATCGGTCGTATGGCATTCCGTGCCATAGCAAAGGATTTTTCAGATATTCAGGTGGTCGGTATCAATGACCTGCTGGATGCTGACTACCTGGCCTACATGCTGAAGTACGACTCGGTGCACGGAAACTTCGATGGCGATATCGCTGTTGACGGTAACAATCTGATCGTCAACGGCAACACCATCCGCCTGACGGCCGAACGTGATCCGGGCAACCTCAAGTGGGACGAGGTCGGTGCCGAGCTGGTGATCGAATGTACCGGTTTCTTCCTGACCGAGGAGACCTGCCAGAAGCATATCGATGCCGGTGCCAAAAAGGTCGTGCAGTCTGCGCCTTCCAAGGATGGCACGCCGATGTTCGTCTACGGCGTCAACCACAACACCTATGCCGGCCAGGCCATCGTTTCCGCCGCTTCCTGTACCACCAACTGCCTGGCACCGGTCGCCAAGGTGCTGAACGACAAGTGGGGCATCAAGCGTGGCCTGATGACCACCGTGCATGCCGCTACCGCCACCCAGAAGACGGTAGACGGACCCTCCATGAAGGACTGGCGCGGCGGCCGTGGCATCCTGGAAAACATCATCCCGTCATCCACCGGTGCCGCCAAGGCCGTCGGCGTGGTGCTGCCGGAACTGAACGGCAAGCTGACCGGCATGGCCTTCCGCGTGCCGACCTCCGACGTGTCCGTGGTCGATCTGACGGTGGAGCTTAACAAGGACGCCAGTTACGACGACATTTGCGCGGCGATGAAGGCGGCTTCCGAGTCGGGTGACCTCGCCGGCGTGCTGGATTACACCGAAGACAAGGTGGTCTCCACCGATTTCCGCGGCCGGACCACGCCGTCCATCTTCGATGCCGGTGCCGGTATCGCACTGGACGGCACCTTTATCAAGGTGGTGTCCTGGTACGACAACGAATACGGCTATACCTGCAACATGCTGCGCATGGTTCAGCACGTCGCGTAATACGGCTTGCGGCAGTCAGCTATCAGCGTTCAGCTATTTGTAAAACATCACGATAGCTGATGGCTGATGGCTGTTCCAAAACAAACTGAAGCGGAGTAGTTATGTCTGTACTCAAGATGACCGATCTCGATCTTCACGGCAAGCGCGTGTTGATACGCCAGGATCTGAACGTACCCGTCAAGGATGGCAAGGTTACCAGCGACAAGCGCATTCTTGCCAGCCTCCCGACCATCGAGCATGCCATGAACGCCGGTGCCAAAGTCATGGTGATGTCTCACCTGGGTCGTCCGACCGAAGGGAAATATGACGAGCAGTTCTCCATGATCCCGGTGGGTGAGCATATGGCCGCCCTGCTGGGCCATAATGTCGAGATGGTCAAGGACTGGATCGACGGGGTCGGACCCATGAATATCGGTGATGTCGTGCTCTGCGAGAATGTCCGCTTCAACAAGGGCGAAAAGAGTAATGACGAGGCCCTGTCGAAGAAGATGGCGGCCCTGTGCGATATCTTTGTCATGGACGCCTTCGGCACCGCGCACCGTGCCCAGGCATCGACCCATGGTGTTGCCGGGTTCGCGCCTGTTGCCTGTGCCGGACCCCTGCTCGCAGGGGAACTCGAGGCGCTGGGCAAGGCGCTGGACAACCCGGCGCGCCCCATGGCCGCCATTGTCGGCGGCTCCAAGGTCTCGACCAAGCTCACCGTGCTTGAATCACTCTCCAGGGTGGTCGATCAGCTGATTCCCGGCGGCGGTATCGCCAATACCTTCATCGCGGCCAGTGGCTACAATGTCGGCAAATCCCTCTACGAGCAGGACCTGGTCCCCGAGGCCAAACGCCTGATGGAGGCCGCCAGTGCCAAGGGCGGCGAGATACCGGTCCCGACCGACGTGGTGGTTGGCAAGGAGTTCTCCGAGTCCGCCGAGGCGGTCGTCAAGAAGGTCGAGGATGTGGCCGACGATGACATGATCTTCGATATCGGGCCGGAGACCGCGGCACGTTATGCGGGCATGATGAAGGACGCCGGCACCATCGTCTGGAACGGGCCGGTGGGCGTGTTCGAGTTTGACCAGTTCGGCGAGGGCACCCGGGTCCTGGGCGAGGCCATTGCCGCCTCGAACGCCTTCTCCATTGCCGGCGGCGGCGACACCCTGGCCGCGGTCGATAAATACAATATCGCCAGCAAGATTTCCTACATATCAACCGGGGGTGGTGCCTTCCTGGAATTTCTCGAAGGCAAGATACTTCCGGCCGTCGCCATGCTCGAGGAGCGGGCGAAATAAGCTCCGGGCTGCCTGGCAACAGGCGTAAGGTTGCTGATTGTGCAAGCCACCGCCTGAGAGACACTTGAGAAACTGACGCTTTATGCCAAGACGCACAAAAATCGTCGCGACCCTGGGTCCGGCTACCGATGAAAAGCAGATCCTGGACGACATGATCCAGGCCGGGATGGACGTGGTCAGGGTCAATTTCTCCCACGGCGATCCCGAAGAACATATCAAGCGTGCCGAGTGTGTGCGTAACCGGGCCCGCGCCCATGGCCACCAGGTGGGTGTGTTTGCCGACCTGCAGGGTCCGAAGATTCGCATTGAGCGCTTCCGGGAAGACAAGGTCAACCTGGTAAAGGACAGCCACTTCACCCTCGATACCGCGCTGGATCCGACGGCGGGGACCAACGAGCGCGTGGGTCTGGCCTACAAGGAACTGCCGAACGACGTCAATCGCGGTGACACCCTGTTGCTGGATGACGGCCGCCTGGTCCTGTGGGTGGAGGAGGTCGCCGGTACGGAGATCAAGTGCCGCGTGGTGGTCGGCGGTGAGCTGTCGAACAACAAGGGTATCAACCGGATGGGTGGCGGGCTGTCGGCGACTGCCATCACCGACAAGGACCGTAATGACATCCAGGTGGCGGCGAAAATGGGCGCCGATTACGTCGCCGTCTCGTTTCCGCGTTCTGCGGATGACATCAACCTGGCCCGTGAACTGCTGCGCGAGGCCGGTGGCCACGGGGGCATCGTGGCCAAGATCGAGCGCGCCGAGGCGCTTGATGCCCTGGAGGAAATCATCGAGGCGACCGATGTGGTCATGATCGCGCGCGGCGACCTGGGCGTCGAGATCGGTGATGCGGAATTGCCCGCGGTGCAGAAACGCATCATCCAGGTGGCCCGGTCGATGGACCGGGTGGTGATTACCGCTACCCAGATGATGCAGTCGATGATCGAAAGCCCGATACCGACGCGGGCCGAGGTCTTCGATGTCGCCAATGCCGTGATCGACGGTACCGATGCCGTGATGCTCTCGGCGGAGACAGCCACCGGCAAGTACCCGGCCAAGGTGATCGAGGCCATGGACCGTATCTGCGCCGGGGCCGAGCGTCAGCGTGCGACCGTGGCCTCCGAGCGGCGTACCCGGCTGCGTTTCAGCCGGACGGATGAGGCCATTGCCAAGGCCGCCATGTATACAGCTAACCACTTGGGTGTAAAGGCAATTGCGGCATTGACCGAGTCCGGCGCAACCCCCCTGTGGATGTCGCGTATCAGCTCCGGCATACCGATTTATGCCTTGACGCGTCATGTCGAGACACGTAGAAAGGTGACCCTTTACCGCGGTGTCTATCCGGTGAGCTTTGACGTCACCACCACCGACCATCCACAGGTCAACAAGGAGGCCATTGACGAATTGATGCGGCGCGGTGCAGTGCGCGACGGGGATCTCGTCATTATAACCAAGGGTGACCTTGCCGGTGTGCTGGGTGGCACCAATGCCATGAAGATCATCCGCGTCGGTGAACACGAAATCGTCGAACAGTAGTTTCTGTACAGGCGGGTTTCCAGCCCGTGATTTTAATTGAACATCCATCAAGTTAACGACAAACCTGAAAGTCTGAGGAGAGAACAATGGCACTGATATCACTACGCCAGTTGCTGGACCACGCTGCCGAGCATGGCTATGGCGTGCCCGCCTACAATGTAAACAACATGGAACAGATGCACGCTATCATGGAAGCGGCCGACGAGACCGATAGCCCGGTAATCTGCCAGGCCTCGGCCGGTGCACGATCCTATGCCGGCGCGCCGTTCCTGCGCCACCTGATCCAGGCGGCCATCGAGCAGTGGCCGCACATCCCGGTCGTGATGCACCAGGACCACGGGGCCTCACCGGCTGTTTGCCAGCGTTCCATCCAGCTGGGCTTCAGTTCGGTCATGATGGACGGCTCGCTGGGCGAGGACATGAAGACCCCGATGAGCTACGAGTACAACGCCGACGTTACGCGCCGCACGGTGGATATGGCACATGCCTGTGGCGTGTCTGTCGAAGGCGAGCTGGGTTGCCTGGGTTCGCTGGAGACCGGCATGGCCGGTGAAGAGGACGGTTCCGGCGCGGAAGGCGTGCTGTCGCACGATCAGTTGCTGACCGATCCGGAAGAGGCCGCCAAGTTCGTCGAGGACACCAAGGTCGACGCACTCGCCATAGCGATCGGCACCAGCCACGGCGCCTACAAGTTCACGCGTCCGCCGACCGGCGACATCCTCGCCATCAACCGCATCAAGGAAATTCATGCGCGCATTCCCGACACCCACCTGGTGATGCACGGTTCCTCCTCCGTCCCGCAGGACTGGCTGAAGATTATCAACGAGCACGGCGGCGACATGGGCGAGACCTACGGCGTGCCGGTCGAGGAGATCCAGGAAGGCATCAAGCACGGTGTGCGCAAGGTCAATATCGATACCGATCTGCGCATGGCCTCGACAGGCGCCATCCGCAAGCATCTGCACGACAATCCTTCCAATTTCGATCCGCGCAAGTACCTGAAAGCCGCCACCAATGGCATGAAGGACATCTGCAAGGCCCGTTACGAGGCCTTTGGTACCGCCGGGAACGCCTCCAGGATCAAGTCGATCAACCTGGAAGACATGTTCGCGCGTTACGCCAGCGGGGAGCTGGATCCACGGGTGAACTGACTGGCGCTTTGCCGCTCATGAAAAAGGCGGCCCCTGGCCGCCTTTTTCTTTGCTAGCCGTCCGGTCCTGCCCGGTCAGTTGCCCTGGTTCCGGTCGAAGGCCTCCATCTTTTCCGCCAGGCTGCCCCAGTTGCATTCTCTCAATACCTTGGCGATGCGGTGTATCGATCCTTCCCTGATCGCCTTGCGCCGCTCTGCCTTCTTTTCGATGCCATAAAACGGCAGGGTGACATCGAATGCCCGGTCGGTGTACGTCTTGATCGGCGTAAGCACGTCCTGGCGGCGCGTGTAGTAGGCGTCCTCTCCCTCTGCGCAGACCTTGTCAAATACATTGAACTGCCGGCAGGCCATGGGGCGCAGGGGATGTATCGAACAGGCATCGTCGATCAGGAAGGGGCAACCGGGTTGTTCTCGGTATTCCCTGAGTTGCTGTTGTAGCCGCGCGCGCTGATCGCCTTCCAGTTTCTCGGTGACATACCAGCTGATACCCACAAGCTCCAGCGGGTAGACGGGTATGGTGATGTGCGAGCGACAGCAGGCGGCGCAGCCTTTGGCGCAGGCGAGTATTCTGCCCTGCTCCGTCTCGCGGCGGATGCCCTCTGTCACGCCTTCGTCCGTGATGTGATAGGCCTCCAGCAGCCTGGACAGCCATGGATGGATGGCTTCGTCGGCGGGAAAGCTCAGGCGTTCGGACATGGCGCTGGCGGTGGGGAGGATTCACGCAGTAAGACGGGTACGATGAACGTTAACCCGTGCAGGAAGGTGGCGCAAGGCGCATGGGCCGGACAGACGGCAGTGGAATCCGGCGCTGCCCCGGGTTTCTGAACCGCCTACTTTACGGTACGGCAAACATGTAGTATCAACTGAATGCCGTGATTCACGGTCAGCCAGCCGGTCCCGTCCCATGATCAAGCGCGTATTCGTATTACCTTTTCTCGGTGTCATCCTGCTGGCAGGTGTCTTTGTCCTGATGCTCACGGCAAACCTGTATACCTTTCATCGCCTCACCGATGAGTCTCCGGTTGCGGAACTCAGTTTCACGCCTGCGGGCGCCCGGCAGTACCAGGTCACTATCGCCTACGGTGATTTCTGCAAGCCGGAGCAGTACCTGCTGGAGGGAGACCAGTGGCGCCTGGATGCCCTGTTCCTGAAATGGCATCCCTGGGCAAACCTGTTCGGGCTGGATTCGATGTATCGGATAGAACGGCTGAGCGGGCGTTACCGCGATCCTGTTGCGGAGAACACCAGGCCACATCGTGTCCACGAGCTGCATCCGGAACAGGGTATTGACCTGGTTTCGATCATTGAGCGGTACACGGGGTGGTTATCTCCCGTCGATACCTTGTACGGAAGTTCGGTCTATCACGATATGGACGGGATATTTGTTTACCGGGTCTACCGGGGTCAGTCAGGCCTGCTGGTGAGAAGAAGCCGGCAGGCAGCCCCGGGGGGCGAGCGCGGTGTGATCACCATCGACATCAACAAGACCTGCGGTCAACAGGCGGGTTGGTTGCAGCGCGCGCTTGCCTATACTGGCCGGCTGATCCAGGGCGGCCATCCATAAGACCTTCCGGCCACGGTTGTCGCGGGGGTAAATTAAAAAAATATAAACTTATCAATTAGATATAAGCCGCACCAATCAGGTGCGGTGTTGCAGCCCCAGATCCGTCCGGGCCCGGATCCTTTGGGCTTAATAATCCCGCCGCGCTACCGATACCCCTTGTATGTAAAAAATATACTTCTTCCAAGGCCTTAGGTACGACTGGCAAACGCCATGGGCAGTTTGCCGGGGAGGCGAGGGACCACATCATTATGGCGGGCAGCAAGTCACAGTCAGCGACACTGGATACCAGGACCCTCGACGAGGACGTCATCCCGCGGCTGGTGTCCTCGGGTATTGATATCCATAGCGAGCAAACTGAACTCCTTTACACCCAGGCGCCCGTAGCCCTGCTGGCGGCAATGGCCGTGGCCGTGTTGCTTTCCGTCAGTCTCTGGGGCGTGGCCGATCAGCAACTGCTGCAGATGTGGCTCGGCGCGCAACTGCTACAGACGCTGGTCCGCTCCGTTCTGATTGTCTATTACCGGCGCACCTCGGTGCTGAAGCGGCGGAAGCCTCACTGGGCTGGCCTGTATCTCTCGGGCACCCTGGTCTCGGGCATTGTATGGGGATGCCTGGGACTGGTGATTGATTTCAGCTGGCCGGTAGAGTACCAGACGCTCGCCGTCATCGCTGTTGCCGGCATACTCGCCGGGGCGATCTCCTCGTACGCGGTCATGATGCCGGTCTATATTGCATTTCTTGTGCCGACCATCCTGATTATTTCCCAGGCCATGCTGATACAGGCCGGCGAGTCAGCGAATCACATGGGGCTGCTGTTCATGGTGTTCGCTGCCGCACTGCTGGTTATCGCGCGCAACTACAATCAGAGCGTGGTGAGCTCGCTGTCCCTGCGTCATGACAACATGGAACTATTGCAGCAGATGAAACAGGCGAATGCCTCACTGGAAGGCGAGGTTCAGGAACGCGAGCAGGTTGAGAACGAGCTCAGGCGCGAGCGGGATCTGTTTACCCAGGGGCCGGTCTCTGTCTATCGTGTGCGGGCGGAATCCGGATGGCCCATTGAATACATGTCACAGGCGATTTCCCATTATGGTTATGACGCAGACCGGTTGATGCAGGAGCAGGCTCCGTTTGCGCGCCTGATTCATCCTGGTGACCTGCACCATGTCGAGAACAGCGAATCCCTCAGGGGCAGAAACGGATCGATGTATATAGGGCTCGACTACCGACTGACCAATGCTGACGGAGAGACCCGCTGGATCTACGATTACACCATCCCGGTAAGATCCGAAGACGGGAAGATCAGCCACTATGCCGGGTATTTTCTCGACATCACAGAGCGCAAACAGGAGGAGTACGAACATCAGAGGGAGAAAGAACGTGCGCAGGTGACTTTGCACTCGATCGGTGATGCGGTCATTACAACCGACGTGAACGGCCAGATCGAGTACCTGAATCCGGTGGCGGAAGCGTTCACGGGCTGGGACAGTGGCCTGGCCCGCGGCCTTCCGATGGCGCGTATCTTCAGCCTGTTCGACGAGGCCAGCCGGCTGAGCATCGAGGGGCCCATCCATGCTGCTATAAAGGCAGGGGATGCCGTCCATTCAGATAGTGATTGCATTATGCAGCGCCCGGACGGAAGCAAGTCGACAATCCAGTATTCTGCATCACCGATTATGAATAAAAATGGCGAACCACTGGGTGTGGTTCTGGTGTTCCGCGATATGACGGAAACCCGCAATATTGCCAGGCAGCTGACGCACGAGAGCACCCACGATGCCTTGACAGACCTGATGAACAGGCGTGAGTTTGAGGTTTGTATGCAACAGCTGCTGGTAGATCTTCAAAACGATGAAAATCATGTTCTCTGCCTGCTCGATCTTGACCAGTTCCAGGTCATCAATGACATCTGCGGGCATGCGGAGGGAGACACTCTGCTCAAGAGAATTGCCGAGCTCCTGGTGGAATGTCTGCGTGAAACCGATGTTCTGGCACGCATGGGCGGCGACGAATTCGGGATGTTGCTGAAAAACTGTTCGCTGGAAGATGCCCTCGTCATCCTGGATGAGGTCATGTCGGTCCTCGATTCCTTCTACTTCGTCAGTCACGGCAAGACCTTTGATGTGGGGGCGAGTATAGGTGTCGCGCTGATAAACTCGGGTTCATCGGACGTGTTTGATGTGATGAGCGCGGCAGACCTGGCCTGTTATGCAGCCAAGGACATGGGTCGGGGACGGGTGCACATCTATGAGCCCAGCGACCGTGAGCTTTCGCGTCGCCATGGCGAAATGCAGTGGGTCTCGCGCCTGACCGAGGCAATCAATATGGACCGCCTGGTGCTGTATTTCCAGGATATCGTTCCCGTGATTCCGGCGGCAGACGCCGGTCATCATTTCGAGGTCCTGGTCCGGATGATCGATGAAAGTGGCGGGCTGGTCGCACCCGGTCTGTTCATGCCGGCGGCAGAGAAATACAACCTGGCCCCGGCGCTTGACCGCTGGGTTGTTTCCAGGACTCTCGAATGGTACCGGGATACCGGCAGGCACCGGCCTGCACACGAACGTATGAAGATATCGATCAATCTGTCCGGTGCCTCGCTTGCCGATGCCGGTTTTCTTGCCTTTATCAAGGCCGACTTGATTCGAAACGATGTGCCGCCCGGGATCATCTGTTTTGAAATCACCGAAACAGCGGCGGTGAGCAACCTGGATATAGCTATCGACTTCATCAATGATCTGCGCGGTCTGGGTTGCAGTTTCGCCCTGGATGATTTCGGTACCGGCCTGAGTTCGTTTGCCTATCTCAAGAATCTGCCGGTCGATTACCTTAAAATCGACGGGAGTTTCGTCCGTGATGTCGATACCAACCCGGTGAACCGTGAAATGGTCAAGTCGATTCACCAGGTTGGTCATGTCATGGGGCTCGAAACGATTGCCGAATTTGTTGAGAATGCCGCCATCATCGAAGTGCTCGCCGATATCGGCGTCGATTATGCCCAGGGATACGGTATCGCTGTTCCCAGGGATATCAGCGATATTGACGCTGAGGAGCAGCAAACTGCCTGAAGCCGGGCGTCCATAGTCTCGATCCTCCCTGGAATAGTCTCACCACCTGCAGTTCGCAGGATCCAGGCCAGTGAACGCCGTTGTACATTCCTGCCCGGCAAGTGCCTGACTCAGGTATACACCAGCTCTCATATCCCGGTGCATGGCATTCATACGCATTGCCGCACCCGGGTGCTATGCTTACAGGAAGGAAGCCCAGTCTGCGGGGAGTTTGCCATGAGCGCGTACAGTCATATCCTGCTTGCAACCGATGGCTCGGAAGAGCATGAGGCCATCGGTGAGCATGCCAGGCGCCTGGCACATTCCTTTGATGCCCGTCTCAGCGTATTACGGGTCCTGGATCACCTGGCATTCGATTTCTCCTATGATCCGATGTTGCCGGATGAGGCGGACAAGATTCAGTGGTTCACTGAAAGTGCGCAGGATTCCCTGCGTACATTCGCTTTACATATCGGAATTGACACCGCCCAGACGCACGTCAGGGTTTCTCCGGGCCCGGCACAACGGGAGATCATCAGTTTCGCCAGGGAACATAATGTCGACCTTATCGTGGTCGGTGCGCGCGAGCGTCATGGACTGGCAATGTTCCGCGAGGACACCATGGACAAGCTGGCCCATAACGCGCCCTGTGATGTGCTCGTGGTGCATGTCGAGACCAGGATTCCCTGATTGGCGCACAAGGCAAGTCCCTCTCTGCAGCGCGTTCGGCCGGTCCCTAACCGTAACGGCCATCCACGCGCGGCTGCACCAGCATCGGCAGGCAGACGGCAAGGAACAGGCAGAACGCACCGATCCAGAATACCTGGGAAATGCCTATCCAGAGGGCATAATGGCCGGGGCCCAGTAACGGGGCCAGCACCCTGAATAGCACAGCACCGCAAAACGTCGCAAAGATCCAGTTGAGGATGGCAGGCGGCGTGAAGACATCCCTGCCGGTGTGCCCGAGGGTGACACGGGACATCATACCCAGGGTGATCATGCCGACCCCGCCCATGGCGAAGGCGTGCAGGGCGAGATACGGTGAAACACCGAAGAGATATACGGCTGCCTTGAGCGCGAATCCGATGACGATTGAGCCATAACCGACAAACAGTACCCAGAGTAACGGCTTGCGCCAGATTCCGGCAGTGTGCCAGCCAGCCAGGCGGATGCCGTGCAGCACCAGCAACGCGATGGCAGCCAGGGCGACCGGCAGGGAATCGGGTTTCAGAATGTCTGCAAGCCAGAAGACGAGGAATACAAGCAGGCTGCTGACGTCGAGCCATTTCCGGTTCTTGAGCTGCACCTCGTAGCCGACACCCTTTTCGATGAAAAACGGCATGACCCGGCGGCCCATGACGAAAATCAGGGCGATCAGCAGGTAGAGACCTGAATACAGGCCGGCGCGGACACCGCCGTCGACCAGATTCATGGCGCCGGCATAGAACAGCAGGTTACTGGCGAATAACAGAACCAGCTTTGACAGGATGCCGAACTGTTTCCACTGCTTCACCTTTACGATCGGCAGGCTGATCGCGATGGTCAGTAATGCGGAAAACAGGCAGTCGACAAACCCGGTTACCGCCAGGGGAACGGTTTCCCCGAGCAGAACCAGAACCCGCCCGGCAAGCCAGAGCAGAAACAGCAACAACAAGGGTGTGCGGTGCAGCGTCTGCACGCCGGTCCAGTTCTTTACGGCAGTGAGCAGGAAGCCGGCCACCACGGCCATGCCATAGCCGTAGATCATTTCGTGGGCATGCCAGACGACTGGTGACGGTCCGGTATAGGGCCACTGCCATTCAAAGGCAGTCAGGGCCATCCATATCAGCATGGCCACAAGGGAGTAGATCGCCGCGCCCGAGAAGAAGGGGCGGAACCCGAGGTTAAGCAGGGCAGGGCCGGTGGCCACGTTATTGTTTTCAATGCCGATCATTCAGCGCACACCATCATGGTTGTTATGTAAGGGTCGGGCGGGTCGGCAGTGTATGGCTGGCGCAACTTGTACCGGTCATTCCCCCGCCTTGAGTGAAAGCAGTGTATCCCGGTCTCGCAGCAGGTAGAGTGCAATGCAAGCGGCCAGCATCGGCCAGGCAGCAAAGAACAGGATGTTGGTGCCATCGTAGGGTGCCAGGTACTGCTTGTAGGATGAAAAAGTGGATATCGCGTGCAATGCCAGGACCGTCCCGTAGGTGAGGCGCTTCCATGCACCGCAAACGAATCCGGCGAGAATGATCAGCTCGATGATTCCGATCGCGTACATGACCTCCCTGCCGAGCCCGCCGATCAGGTAGAACTTTTCATACACGGCAGCGGCATGCCCCGGGTTGATGAACTTGTCCAGTGTCCAGACCAGCATGACAACAAACACGCCGATCCTCAGTAACAGTAGTGAAACACCGATTCGATCTGTTTCAGTCATGATACGTCTCCTCTTCGGGTTGAGGGTATGCAGAACCGGTAGCGGTCCGGGTGATGTCGAGCTCGATATGGATAACTGCAGATTCTGTTCGTGAGGCAATAGCGAAACCGCTATTCCTGAATATGTCGAGCATCTTTTTGTTGGCTGTGTGGACATCCGCGAGCAGCCGGGTAAAGTCCTGTGATTGCGCTATCCCGACGATGTGCTCGAACAGCACCGTGCCGGTGCCGAGGTTCTGGTATTTATCCTCGACTGCGAAAGCGATGTCGGCGACACGATCGTTCGGTCCGTCCTTTATTTCGATCAGTCTGCCCACGCCGATCGGTTGTTCGCCTGACGGGCCCTGGAGGGCGGCGACGATGGCAATGTGGTGTCTGAAATCGATTTCAGTGAAATATCTCAGGTCCTCCGGACCAAGTTCCTGACGGGGCCCCATGAATCGGAAGTAGACCGAGCGGCCTGACAGGCGGTTAAACCCGTCCAGCAGTTGCTGTTTGTCATCCGGGCGAATCGCGCGCAACTGCAGGGGGGTGCCGTCACGTAGCTGGTCTGTAGCGGAATACTTTGATAGATCCATGGGTGGTGCCGGGCTCCTGCTACCATCCGGTTGCCGCGCACGGTCCGGACGGAAGCTATGTCCCTGAAGTCTAGACAGAAAGCGCTGCTTCATCCAGCAGCCCGGCCTGTTCCCGCAAGGCCAGGATGTGCTCTTCCCAGTAGCGCGGGCTGTCAAACCAGGGGAACGCCAGCGGGAAGGCAGGGTCCTCCCAGCGCCGCGCCAGCCAGGCCGCATAGTGAATGATGCGCAGCGTGCGCAGCGCCTCGATCAGTTGCAGCTCGCGGTAGTCGAGGTCATGAAACTGCAGGTAGCCCTCGATGATATCGGCCAGCTGGGCCTGCATTTCATCGCGGCTGCCCGATATCAGCATCCAGAGGTCCTGCATGGCGGGCCCCGTACGGCAGTCATCCAGGTCGACGAAGTGCGGTCCCTTGTCGGTCCACAGCACGTTGCCGGGGTGGCAATCACCGTGCAGGCGAATTTGTTGAACAGCGCCCGCACTGTCAAAACGGCCGCTCACCTGCTGCAGCAGATCCTCGACGAGGGTCCGGTAGGCCAGCTCGATGTGGGCGGGGATGAAACCCTGCTCGAGCAGGAACCGGTAGGAGCGGGTACCGAAACTGTCGATGTCCAGCGTTGGCCGGTGGTGGAAGGGTCGTGTTGAACCTGCCGCGTGGATGCGACCGATAAAGCGGCCCATCCACAGGCGATCCTCGCGCAGGTTCAGTTCCGGCCAGCGGCCACCCTGGCGGGGGAAGAGCGCAAAGCGATAGCCCCGGTGACTGTGCAGGCTGGTGTCGCCAATGACCAGTGGCGCCACCACCGGGATCTCCTCTGCGGCCAGTTCCAGGGCAAAACCATGTTCCTCGAGAATCGACTCATTCGACCAGCGTCCCGGCCGGTAGAACTTGGCAATCAGCGGCAGGCCCTCGTCGAGGCCCACCTGGTAGACACGATTCTCGTAACTGTTGAGCGCCAGGAACTGGCCGCTGGTTTGAAAGCCGCAACTGTCCACCGCGTCCAGCAGGGTGTCGGGCGTCAGGCCGGCGTAGTCGGCGGGATCAGTTGCGGTTTGGTCGTTCACGGGTATGGATGCAATGCGGAATGTCGCAGGGTCCTGTGGTAACGGAATCACCTAGTGTAGAGATAAAGCCATCTGCTCCCTAATTATTTTCAAGTAATCAGTGAGTTTGGGAACCCTCGGCCGTTATTCGTCAATATATTGTCGCCACTGAGGGGTGCAATGACTTATAGTTAATCCAGCAGAGTCTCTGTTCGGAAGGATGGCAAACAGGTGAGCAATGCAGCGATTGACTAAAAGGTTTTCAGGCAGCCTGTCTGTGTTGCTCGCGCTACTGAGCGCAGTATCGCTGTATGCCGCGCAACCGGCTGCGCCGGCTGACCTGGCAGAGATCCGGGTGGCCGGGCCGCTGCCAACATCCGTGCCCTGGGGTGCGGATGTCAGGGCCCGCGTTCCGCGGTTTGCGCCGGATCGTCTGCTGGTGAAATTCCGCCCGGGGACGGCAGCAGCAGAAATCGCACGGATGCATCGGAAAAATGCGGCCAAACCATTACGTGAGATCCCGGGTATTGGCGTGCATGTGTTGCAGGTGCCCAGGGGCAGCGTGCGCAAGAAGCAGGCCCGGTACCGTGCCAATCCGAATGTCGAATACGCCGAGCCGGACTATTACCGGGTGCTGGTGATCCCGGACGAGGGCAATGATCCAGGGCCGGATGCGGGTGGGGTGTTTACCGGCAGGGAATACTTTGAAGAACAGTGGGGGCTGAACAATGCCGGGCAGGATCATACCTCTTTTGATCTTTTTGGTAATCCGATACAGGTATCCGGTGTACCCGATGCCGACATCGATGCGCCCGAGGGCTGGGATATCACGACCGGGAACCCGGCAGTCAAGATCGCCATTCTCGATACCGGAATCGATTGCGACAGTATTGAACATACCGGCAAGTGTGTCGAGGAAATCAGTTTCGTCGGGGATTACAGCGATTACCTTGATGATCCCGGAGACTACGTGGGGCACGGAACCCATGTGGCCGGCATTGCCGCCGTACATACCAATAACGGTATTGGTGTTTCCGGTGTTGGCTGGAATTCATCCCTTGGCAATCTCAAGACCTGTTTCGCATATCAATTGGAAATAATCCCGCACGTCATCAACATGAGTTATGGCAGTGACCAGCTGGATGAAAACAATGATCCAGTCGGCCCGCCGGTCCAGCCCAATACGGAAACAGCTGCTATTGCCTACGCCTGGAGCCGGGGCGTGGTGCTGGTCGCCGCCGCGGGTAACGATAATAATTCGGTCCGTATCTATCCGGCAGCCAATGATGATGTGATCGCAGTCGCTGCAACGGACCATATTGATGACCGGGCATCCTTTTCAACATTTTCGATACCAGGTGATCACTGGGTGTCGCTGATGGCACCAGGTGTAGATACCCTGTCTACCAATCCAGTTTTCGATTGTATTTTTCTTGCCGACTTGCTTGGCTTCCCTTTTGACCCGCTCACAGAGAGCTGTCTTACCTGGAAATCCGGCACCTCGATGGCCAGCCCCCATGTCGCCGGGGCGGCGGCACTGGTCTGGGCCCACCTGTTTCCTGGAGAGTTACCACAGTCCTGCATAAACCCGTCCGGGGTGTCCTGTAACGTTGTCGTTCGCAATCACCTGGAGGCAGGTGCCGACACGGTCGGGGCGCTGGGCCAGAATTTCCTCGCGTGGTCCCAATACGGGCGATTGAACCTCCATGGCGCACTCGCCTTCGCGGATAACGATGCCGATGGCATCCCGGATGCAACAGACCCCGATGATGACAATGACGGCCTGTCGGATCTTGATGAGATCAATGACATCGGTACCGACCCCCTGGTTGCGGACAGCGATGGCGACGGTCTGCTGGATGGTTTCGAGGTCAACTACAAACCAAACCCGGCCGATACCTACACCCCGGGCCAGGACCTCAACCCACTGGCAGCCGACACCGACACCGATGGCTTCAATGACGGCATGGAACTGGCGGCCGGTTATGACCCGCTGGATGAAGCCGATTTCCCGGTCTGGGGGGACATCAACGATGACCGGGTCGTCGATACGATTGATGTGCTGCTGGCTGCCCGTGCAGTCCTGGGCCTGCTTGTCCTGGACAGTGCCCAGCAGGCGCGCGGCAATGTGGCGCCGCTTGAGGCCGGCATACCCAATCCGCCGCTCGTTGATGAATTCAACCTGGCCGACCAGCTATTGATTATGCGCAAAGCCATGGGCAGCACCAGTTACTGATCTCCCCTGCAGTTCCAGCTTCCTGCCGACATTTCTCTTGCATGCTGCGCTGGTCTGGCACGCCAGCGCCGGCCATGGTTTACAAATGTTCACATTCATCTGCCTCGATGATGCCTATACTCCTGCCTTAAGTTGAAAGCCGATAACGGCGGCCGAGGAGTCGTGGGGACTGTGGGATGCCGTTTCGGAATCTAAAACAAATCACGGCACATAACCGCCGTCGTTGAGAAAAAACGTTGCTGCTGAGGGGAAAGTTCAAATGGACATATCTGCGCTGCTCGATTCTATTTTAACTACGCTGGGCGAATTCCTGCCCAAGATAGCCGGGGCGCTTGGCATTCTCATCGTTGGCTGGCTGGTCGCGGTGATTGTTCGCGCGGCGATACGCAAGGGTCTGTCCCTGGCCGGTCTGAATGAGAAGGTCGGCAAGGACAGCGAGAAAAAGATGGACCTTGAAGGCGGTATCGCCAAGGGCGGCTACTGGATTGTCATCATCATGACCCTGATCGCCGTGTTCAACGTGCTTGACCTGGAGCTGGTATCGCGGCCGCTGGAGAATATGGTGGGCCAGGTGCTGGATTATCTACCGCGCATTATCGGTGGCGGTGCACTCCTGCTCATAGCCTGGCTGCTTGCTACCGGGGCGCGCACGCTATCCAGCAAGGCGCTGGCCGCCACCACGCTCGATGACAAGCTCTCCGCCGAGGCGGGCATGACACCCCCAAGCGACAATATCAGCAATGTCGTCTACTGGCTGATCCTGTTGCTGTTCCTGCCGGCGGTGCTGGGCGCCTTCCAGCTGGGCGGGCTGCTGGACCCGGTGCAGGGCATGGTCGACAAGATCCTCAACATGCTGCCGAATATCTTCGCCGCTGCCGTAATCGGCCTGGTCGGCTGGTTCGTGGCCAAAATCCTGCGCGACCTGGTCAGCAACCTACTGGCGGCCGCCGGGGCGGACGGCATCGGCGAGAAGGCCGGGCTGCAGGGTGCGGTGAGCGTTTCGTACCTGGTCGGAACGGTGGTGTTTATTTTCGTGTTTATCCCGGCGCTGATCGCGGCGCTCAATGCCCTGCAGATCGAGAGTATCTCGCAGCCTGCCACCGAGATGCTCGGCCTGATGATGGCGGCCATACCGAACATCTTCGCGGCGGCCATTATCCTCGGTATCGCCTGGTTCGTGGCGCGCCTGGTTGCAAACCTGCTGAGCAACCTGCTCGATGGCATGGGCTTTAACCGGCTGCCGGAAAAAGTGGGTCTGGCGGATGCCTTCACCAGCGACTTCACGGCCTCGAAACTGGTAGGCAGCATTATCATTTTCTTCGCCATGCTGTTTGCCACTGCCGAGGCGGCCAACCGCCTGGGCTTCAGTCAGGTGAACGAACTGGTCGCGATGTTCATCGAGTTCGGCGGCCAGATCATTCTCGGTACGGTCATTCTCTCAGTCGGATTCTGGCTGGCAAATCTGGTCTACCAGGGTATCAGCAAGGTGGGCGGTGCCAACTCGGCTGCGATGGCGAATATTGCCCGTATCGCCATCCTTGGCCTGGTCACGGCCATGGGCCTGCGTGCGATGGGAATCGCCAACGATATCGTCAACATGGCCTTTGCATTGACGCTGGGTTCTGTTGCGGTTGCCGTGGCCCTGTCATTCGGGCTTGGGGGGCGTGAGGCCGCCGGCAAACAAATGGAATACTGGCTGGCAAAAACAAGGGACTGACAACCAACAGGCTTCGGGCGGCAAGCATTGCGGGGGCGAAGTTGGCCCCCGCCTTTTTATTTGCGATCCCACTGACAAAGGCCTGCACAGGTACCGGTGACATACCGGTTTGTTGATCTTCTCCAGTGCCCCTCGACAGCTGACTACTGCTGAACCAGTTTCAGCAACAGGATTACGTCCTGCAGGTTGATCACGCCGTCAGGTGCGCCCGGTGGATAGAGGTCACCATGGGCGAGTGCATGGGTGGTCACGGGGCGCTGTCCAGTGGCGATCTGCAGGGCAACCAGGTAATCCGCGGCATTGACGTTGTCGTCTGATACCCCGGCGGGCGCGAGGTCACCATCATCCGCATTGAAGACCAGGGGTATCGGGTCACTGGCATCGCCATGGCTGTCATCATCAGTGTCGCTGTCGTTCGGGTCAAGGTCCTGCCCAGGCGTATAGGCTCCCGGATCACCATCCCAGGCCACCTCGTCGAGGTCTGTTAGCCCGTCGCCGTCGCTATCCGCAAGCAAAGGGTTGGTCCCGATAGAGTCCTCGAACTCATCTGACAGGCCGTCACCGTCATCGTCGCTGTCACAGGCATTGCCTGTCCCGTCTTCGTCGGTATCCACTTGGCCACAGACCGACAGCAGGGGTTCCTGGAGGCCGTCCGGGTCGTCGTCACATGTGCCATCTATGGTGGCGCAGGGTGCCGGGTCTCCCAGTGCCACCAGGACGGTCTTCACCCCGACCGGCGTGCTGCCCGGGTTGTCGGCCCGATACAGGGCCGCGGCACCGGCCACGTGCGGGCTGGCCATGCTGGTGCCACTGATGCTGTTGGTGCCGCCTGGCCAAGTGGAGAGGATGAGTAGACCCGGCGCCATGATGTCAACGCCCGAACCGTAATTGCTGAAACAAGCGAAACTGTCGTCGTCGCTCTCGGTGCAGCTGGAGAAACCGACCGTGTCGTCAGTGAGTCCGCCAGGAGCGCCGTCAAAATCGGCCAGCGCCGAGACCGTGATCACGTCCGGGTGCCCGCCAGGTGATACCTGGCTCACGTCGACGCGATCATTGCCGGCGGCCACTACATACACCACGCCGGCGGCGACCGCAGTGGTCAGCGCGTCATCCAGAATGACGCTGATACCGCTGAAGCCCAGGCTCATGTTGGCTACCTCAATTTCGCCAGCATGCGCGGTGACGTGGTCGATACCGGCGAGGATCCAGTTGAGGTAACCGCTGCCCCGGTTATCAAGTACCTTGACCACCCACAGCCGGGCGCCGGGCGCCACGCCGACCACGCCGCTATCGTTGTCGAGGGCGGCGATGGTGCCAGCGACGTGGGTGCCATGCCCATCGCCGTCATTGGCGCCGCTGTCATTGTCGCTGCAGGTGGTATTGAAGGGGCCCTGCCTGGCGCAATTCGTGTAACGATAAATATTCAGGTCCGGGTGGTCGAGGTCGGCACCGGTATCCAGTACCGCCACATCGACATCGACGCGGTCATCGATGCCGTCGACGCGTGTCGTCGGGTGCAGTTCGGCGTCGATGCGGTCGATCCCCGTCGGCAGCGTCTGCGCAAAGGCCCGCACCCGTCGGTTTGGCTCCACCCGCAGGATCCGCGGGTCCTGCGGCAGTGCCTGCAGGCGTCCAGGCGGTACCACGGCCGCCATGCCCTGCAGGGCGTGACGGTAGACAGACCGCATCGACAGTCCATGTTCATTGGCAATGTCCGCGGCCGTTGGCCCGGCAGCCAGGTCTGGTTTGAACTGGATGATATGCGTGGCAGGCGCCTGGTCCATCGCGGGTGGCGCAGCCACAGTGATTGTACTTATACAGGCAAGCAACAGTGTTGCCGCGATAACGCGGTGAATCTTCCAGGTACGGGCAATGACCCAGTGTTGGCGTGACATGATAAGAGTAGTCTGATTCAGCGGCTGCGACCCCGCTTGCGTAGCGCTTATATTGTTATTGATAACCAAAGGTAACCCAGAACCCGGCGCAAGGGTATCTGTTCATGGGTCACAGGCAAGCCAGGCGCCGATGTCCGTTATTGATTGTGTAGATTTTACATAGAGTTATAACATTGCTGATTTGCGCCGGGAGGCGGTCGAGAGTGTTGGCGGCCAGGTAATGCTCACGGTTGTTGTCCGAGGTCATTGCATGCGGGATCGACCTGTGCGCCTGGCGCGCGCTGGCGCTGCAGGACCTCCCGATACGTTTCCAGTAATGTCCCGCGCAGGGAATCATCCGGTCGTGTGAGCTCGAGTGCCTGCTCCAGGGTGGCAAGCGCGGCCGGGTAGCAGCCGCGTCTCGCGAGCAGCATGGCCAGGTTGTTGTAGGCCGCCAGGTAGCCGGGATCGGCGCGCAGGGCCTGGCGGTAAGCGTGTTCGGCAACCTCGAGTTCACCCAGGTGATAGTGGGTATTGCCCAGGCCAAACCAGGCGGTCGCGTTGTCCGGCCAGTGCGCCGTGGCCGCTGCATAGGCCTCGCCGGCGGCCCGGGTCTGGCCGACCGACTCCAGGTCGGCGGCGGCCCTGATATAGGTGCCGGGGTCGACCCGGGCCGGCAGTTCCCCGGGTCGCAGGACCAGCAGACCCCAGGCCCCTGCGTTTTCCCAGGTCCTCATGAATCTGGATGCGTCCATGAGTTTGCGGCGCGTGGTCCCCGAGCGCAGGATGATTTCATCGGCCTCCGGCCGATAGCCGACCGCCACGGCGTAGTGCCAGACGGGATGGCTGCGCAGGCCCAGATTCTGCAGTACCAGGACCGGCCGGCCGGCCCGCAGCTCCTCCAGCAATACTGAAATTAGCGGCTCAATGACATAGGGCAGGCGGCCATGACGTCGCGTGGCCGCGATCAGTTCAAGTTGCAGGCTGCCCTGTCGGGCGGGCAGGTAGACCGCAGGCACCAGGTCGGTCGGCGTGACACGACTGCCGGCAGCCTGCAGCAGCATGGCCAGTGCGGCCGGCCCGCACTGGTAGTCGGTCTGGGCAACAAAGGGTGTGGCCCCGAGTTCGACTACCGCCTCGCTGCTTCCCGCCGGCAGCAGTGGCGAGATGACCGGTCCGGTGCCGGCGCAACCGGTCAGCGCCAGCACCAGCAGGATGCCGGCGAATCTCGACACGGTCTGCGAAAGCGGTGGCTAGAACTTCGAGAAGATATTGGTGACGCCCACCAGCTCCAGGATCAGCAGGACCACAAACACCACGCCAATGACTTCGAGTACGCCGGCACCGGCCGGCAGATTGTCGATGCGGTGGTTGAGTTGGGCGATCTCGGCATCCGTGAGTACGGCAATGCGCTCGAGGGCCATGGCGGGATCGACACCCAGCTCGACCAGCTGCTGTTGCACATCCTCCCGCGCCACTGCCTCGCTGAGTTGTTGGCGTGACAGCTCGTGTTGCTGGGTGGCGATCGCCTCCGGCGTCTGGATCAGACCGGCCAGGGCCATCGGGGGGAAGGTGGCGATGGCAAACTGGAGTATCAGGGCATAGAGGCCCGCTTTTCCTGTTAACTTGCTGTTCATGGGATTCCTCGTTATTACGGGTTTCGGACCCGGTCGATTCTAGTGCATTCCCGTGCGCAGGTCGCCGTCAGGAAGGAAGAACGCCGCCATTTTTTTACTGTTGTTCCCGGAATAGGTAATATGCCGGTTGGTTTTGGGCGGCTGCCTTGTCGGTCGTAAAAAATCATGAAATTCATCGGAGTAGGCCTTTGTGGAAGCAGATCGCAGACTTCTGGCACGTACTGAGGGGCAGTATCCGGGACCTGGCGCCAATTATCCTGGTAATCGGGTTCTTCCAGCTGGTCGTGTTGCGTCAGCCCATCCCCAATCTGGGCGACCTGGTCATGGGCACCCTGTTGGTGTTGCTGGGCCTGACCCTGTTCGTGCGCGGGCTGGATATGGGCCTGTTCCCGATCGGCGAGTCCATGGCGTTTTCCTTCGCTCGCAAGGGGAGCCTGTTCTGGCTGCTGTTATTCGCATTCGCACTTGGTTTCGGTACCACTGTCGCTGAACCGGCGCTGATCGCCGTGGCCAATGAGGCGGCTTCCGTAGCGGCCGATGCGCAAATCATCGCGTCGAGCGAATCCGCGCGCGGGGCCTATGCACTGGGTCTGCGACTGACCGTGGCGCTTTCCGTCGGAGTCGCCATTCTGCTGGGGGTGTTCCGCATCATCAAGGGCTGGCCATTGCATTACATGATCATGGTTGGCTATCTCGGGGTGGTGGTGATGACACCACTGGCACCGAAGGAAATTATCGGCATCGCCTACGATTCGGGCGGGGTCACCACCTCGACCATTACCGTGCCGCTGGTGACGGCACTCGGTGTGGGGCTGGCGATGTCCATCGAGGGACGTAACCCTATGGTGGACGGTTTCGGCCTGATCGCGTTTGCCTCGCTGACCCCGATCATTTTCGTGCTCGGCTACGGGATGCTGTTCTGATGGAGACCCTGTCCCTGTATCTCGACATCCTGCTGGGAACGATCCGTGATGTGCTGCCGATCGCGGCCATCCTGTTCGGCTTCCAGATCTTCGTGTTGCGCCGCCCGGTTCCCCAACTCAAGCGCGTGCTGACCGGTTTTGTCTATGTCCTGCTGGGCATGGTGCTGTTTCTCCAGGGGCTCGAGCAGGCCCTGTTTCCGCTGGGCCGGCTGATGGCTGCCCAGCTGACCGATCCGGCCTTTATCCTTGGTGATGGCGCCGTCGCCCGTGTCCTGTCCTGGACCGACTACGGCTGGGTCTACCTGTTCGGCGCACTGTTGGGTTTTTCCACCGCCCTCGCGGAACCCGCCCTGATCGCCGTGGCGATGAAGGCGCGCGAGGTCTCCGCTGGATCCATCGGCGTCTGGGGTCTGCGGGTGGCAGTGGCCCTCGGTGTGGCGGTGGGGGTCATGCTGGGGACGTTCCGCATTGTCACCGGCACGCCCCTGCATTACTACATTATCGCCGCTTACATTATTGTAATCGTACAGACCGCGTTTGCACCGCGTATTATTATCCCGCTGGCCTATGATTCGGGTGGTGTAACCACCTCAACGGTGACGGTGCCACTGGTCATGGCACTGGGCCTGGGCCTGGCCAACACGGTCCCGGGCAGCAGTCCACTTCTGGACGGCTTCGGGATGATTGCGTTGGCCTGTCTGTTCCCGATTATGGCGGTCATGACCTATGCACAGCTCAGTGAATGGCGGGCGCGACGCAGACACGATCGTGAAACCGGCCAGGATTGATGTATCAGGAGGGTTGGAATTATGCATTTCAAGCTGATTATTACCTTTGTAGAGGATGATAAAACGGACGCCGTTCTTAAGGCGGCGCGGGACGCCGGTGCCACGGGCTGCACCGTGGTGACCAGCGCGCGCGGTGAAGGTGCCGAGCTTTCAAAGACATTTTTCGGCCTCACCCTGGAGACGCAGCGGGATGTGCTGCTATTCCTGGTTGAGGAGCATATGAGCCGCTTCATTCTGGAACGGATCAGCGAGGTGGGCGAGTTCGAGAGCAAGCCCGGTACCGGTATCGCGCTGCAGATTGATGTGGAAGATGCCGTGGGCGTGGCTCACCAGATTGAACGGCTGTCAGAGGCCGTGGAGGAAAAGCTATGAATGATGAACAGATCATCAGGGTCCGCGAGGTAATGAAAAGCAATTTTGACCAGGTCGATGGTATGACCACGGTTACAGAGGCAATCAACTACATGAAGCACAAGGAGAACAAGTCACTGATTGTCAAAAAGCGACATCCCGATGATGAATACGGGATATTGCTGATATCCGATATCGCGCGCCGGGTACTGGGCGAGGGACGCTCGCCCGACCGTGTCAATGTCTATGAGGTGATGGCCAAACCGGTGATTACGGTTCACCCGGACATGGATATCCGCTATTGCGCGCAATTGTTCGAGCGCTTCGAATTATCCCGGGCGCCGGTAGTTCAACGGGGCGAGGTAGTCGGTATTGTCAGTCTGACCGACCTGGTCCTTAAAGGGCTCTGCAGGACAATGTAACAAAGGGGTACACCGGTTTTCCCTGCGGCGAAGGAATCCAGGTGGGTGTGGCGGGCGGTCACTGCCGGCCAGTGCCGCATCGCAGGCCTCTAAACGAGTAGAACAACACTCGCTTGCGTGGTAATGCGAGACCGGGCCCCGCTACGGATGAGATAACCAAGGCGGGGCGAAGACAGAACCGGGTTGCTATAGCTATGCGGCTGGTGCAAAAAAAGGCAAGTCAATGGAAATAGTGGGATATATCGCCTACGCGAGTCTTGTAATCCTGGCGATAGTCTGGACGGCCGGGGTTCGTACTGACCTGGGTGCGGAATCGCATGTAACCCTGCGGGCTGTTTATTTTGTCTCCAGCGCTGTCATCATACCGGCCCTCGGCGTGAATATGGCGCATTCCCTGTGGGTGGTCCCGCTCGGTTGCGCGTTCTCAAGGATCATCGCACCGATGCTGGTAAGGACACCCGTCGTATCGATACCTTTTGTATTTGTTGCAGCTGTCTTTGAGCGCATTGTGCGTGTCGGTATACCACGTCACAAGATCCAGGAAGCCCGGGCCACCGCAATAAGCGCTTGTGATATTAAAGACGAATCTGACTGATGCCAGGCTACGACGCAGAGCGCAGGCGCGAAACGGAATAGCCGGATCAGACCGGGAACAGGGATGATCAGGTAATCACCGTGGGTTCCCTGCGTCCCGTGCGGGACTCGATCTCCGCCAGTCCGGTGGCAATCCCGACGAGGGGCTTCATGACCTCTGCGGTTTTTCGGCCCTGCTTTTCCCGGTCGGGTTCGTAGGCCTCCAGGTAGACTCGCAGGGTTGCACCCTCTGTTCCGGTGCCCGAGAGCCGATAGACGATGCGCGATCCATCGGTGAAACCGATACGGATACCCTGGTTCTCGGACACGCTGCCATCCACCGGGTCGGTATAGGCGAAGCTGTCGGCATAGTCGACGGTGTAGCTGTCCAGCGACGAGCCCGGCAGGTCCGCCAGGCGTTCCTGCAGACGGGTTATCAGGCCATTGGCGGCCTCCGTGTCTATCCCTTCATAGTCATAGCGGGTGTAGAAATTGCGACCGAACCTGCGCCAGTGTTCCTGTACGATTTCCTTGACAGACTGCTTGCGCACCGCCAGCAGGTTGAGCCAGAAGAGTACCGCCCAGAGGCCGTCTTTCTCTCTGACATGATTGGAACCGGTGCCGAAACTCTCCTCGCCGCAGAGCGTGATGCGATTTGCATCCAGCAGATTGCCGAAAAACTTCCAGCCGGTCGGTGTCTCGTAGCAGTCGATGCCCAGCATTTCGGCCACCCGGTCGACGGCCTGGCTGGTTGGCATGGAACGGGCCACCCCGCTGATGCCGCCTGCATAACCCTTGATGTGATGGGCGTTGGCGGCTATCACCGCCAGGCTGTCGCTTGGGGTGACGAAGAAATCCCGTCCCAGGATCATGTTCCGGTCACCGTCGCCATCGGAGGCAGCGGCAAAATCGACGGCCTTGCGCCCCGATGTCAGGGCAACCACCTCATGGGCATGCACCAGGTTGGGGTCGGGGTGACCCCCGCCGAAGTCCTCCCGGGGAATACCGTTGATCACAGTGCCGGGTTCCGCGCCCAGCATTTCCTCCAGGATGTGTTTCGCATAAGGACCGGTGATCGCGTGCATGGCGTCGAAGCGCATGCGGAAGAGTCCGGCGTCGAACAGTTGGCGAATGCGCCCGAAATCAAACAGCGCTTCCATCAAGGCGGCGTAGTCCGCCACGGGGTCGATGATCTCCACACGGGTATTGCCGAGTGAAAGCATGCCGATGGTGTCGAGATCGATCGCCCCCGAGGTGAGGGTCCGATATTCGCCAATCTCCCGGGTGCGTGCGTAGATGGCCTCGGTGACACCCTCCGGAGCCGGGCCGCCGTTGGGCGTGTTGAACTTGATGCCGAAGTCCCCGTCCGGGCCACCCGGATTATGGCTGGCGGAGAGTATGATCCCGCCGTTGGTCCGGTATTTGCGGATGATGCAGGAGGCGGCCGGTGTGGAGAGCAGTCCGCCCTGGCCCACAATGACCCGGGCGACCCCGTTGGCTGCCGCCATGCGGATAATGGTCTGGATCGCCTGCCGGTTGTAATGACGACCATCACCGCCCAGGACGAGTGTGCCGCCCTTGAGGTCCGTCCGGGTGTCGAATATCGACTGGACAAAGTTTTCCAGGTAGTGGGGCGCCTGGAAAATTGTGACTTTCTTGCGCAAGCCGGAGGTGCCGGGGCGCTGGTCAGAAAAGGCCTGGGTCTTAATGGTGGAAATTTCCACGGTAATTTTCCCTGCTGCGTGATTGATGAATAGTATATTCAAGCACGGGGTGGAGTGGAAATCGAAGCCCCGACAGAGAAATCAGGGCAGGTCGATGTAACGCGGCGGACACTTATACCTTTCCGGTGACTCGAATCTCAGTCGATGTTACCGGCCGGGTGTGCACCGGATGTGCGGTGACTTCATTCCTTGCAACTGGCGAAGAATTCCCTGTCCCTGTCGGCCTTCAGGCACTGGCCGCTGGTGTAGGTCATCAGGTTGGGATTGCTGCTGGCCTCGCGCTCTTCACGCTCCATGCTGAGTAATTGCTGTGACGGGTTGCAGCCCATAAAATCAACACACCGGCCTGCTTTCCCGCAGACCCGGCGCACCAGTTTTTCGCAGGGCGAGTAGCCGATAATGGGGGCGTCCTCCCACTCCGATGGCTCCGGTAGCGGCAATTCGCGGGATTCCAGGATGGTCTTGTTCGGCACCGCGATCCCGTTGCGTATGATAAGAACGGAACCATCCTGCAGGCGATGGGTGCCTTCCCAAAGCTGGGTGGAGACGCCGTCTACGGTTACCGTGGCGCGGTTGGTGCCGGGATCCACCACGACTTCGTTGCCGTTGAGCATCCGCCCACTCCAGTTGCCGGCCTCTGCCGTGAATGCGCCTGCTGCCAGAATGGCAATAATGATCGAGCGTGCCATTTGAATACTCCTGATGCCTGGATTCGGACGTTTGCCTGATTATGGATCCAATAGCAACAATTGACCACTGCCCAGTGGGCTGGTCCGGTCCGACCGTATTGAGCGGCCGTTGGGCCTTCTGCAAACACTGTTACAATAAGCGACTGGATATCATGAAGAGAGTCACCGAATGAAGATCACCATCATCAGCGGCAGTCACCGGGAAAATTCGCAAAGCGAGAAAGTGGCGCGTTACATCGAAAAAACCCTCAAGGAGCAGGGGGTCTGCGATGAAACCTGGCTGTTCAGCCTTGCCGCTAATCCACTTCCGCTCTGGGACGAGGGTATCTGGAACGAGGACCCGCACTGGGACGAACTGCTCGGGCCGATATCCGCGCAACTGAAGTCAAGCGACGGCTTTGTTGTGGTCTCCCCTGAATGGCATGGCCAGGTGCCTGCCGGGCTGAAGAACTTCTTCCTGATGTGGACCTCCAAGGGGGCCGAGCTGGCACACAAGCCGGCACTGATCGTGACGGTGTCATCGGCCGATGGCGGCGCCTACCCGGTGGCGGAGTTGCGCATGAGCAGCTACAAGAACAGCCGCCTTTGCTACATCCCCGAACATGTCATCTTGCGTAATGTCGAATCGGTCCTGAACAGCAATCCGGATGATAACAATGCCGGTGCTGATGAATATTTCCGCAACCGGATCCTCTATGCCCTGAAGATACTGCGCGAGTACGCCCTTGCCCTGGGGCAGGTCCGTGCCAGCGGGGCCGCGGATCTGTCCATCTATCGCAACGGAATGTGATCGCCTGAAGCGGCCCTGCCGCAGCTGTCAGGTGCTGTGAACAATTGTGAATAATCACCCGTGCAGGCCCCTGTTCCGGTGCGGGCAGGCTAGTATTCGTCTTAATCGAAACTGCCCGGAGGGCGGCGCGGATTATCAGGGAAGTAGCTGGAATATAAGGAGGTTTGCCATGGGATCTGGAGACCGGATTATTACCGATATTACTGCCTGGGACTGGTACCAGCAGCGTTACGAGAGGTGCCTCGAGCGCTACGGGCCGGATAGCGTGCTTACCCAGGGATTCAAGGACGTGCTGGAGCGAATTGATCGACACCATATCGAGGAGAAGACCCTCAGTGTGCACTATGCCACCGAATACAGCCGGCCGCAGGACACCAGTGCCTAGCCCATAGCCTGCCCTGACTACAGAACCCGCCAGTCGGCGGGTTCGCTGTTTCCGAAACGGGCTTTCCCGGGCGGTACCCGGCTTCAGGCAATGAGCAGTGTGAATACCAGGTAGGCTGCGCTGACAATCGACAGGCCCGAGCCCAAGATGCTGAGCCAGTAATGCCTGCTGCGTATGCCGGCGACGACGAAACCGATTCCCAGCAGAAAGCTGAATACGGCAGCGCCGATAAATGCACCTTGTCCTATGGGTGGCCCCAGTTCATTTGGCGAGTCGCCGATACGGTAGCGCATGGTTTGTAGCAGGTTCCGGTCAACGCTGTATGATGCAACTGGCCGGCTGTGCGGCCGGGGTGTATTAGACCGGTTCGTTGCCAGCGACGTCAATGCACGATAAACGACCATGGTGGATGACCTGTGGGTGAAAATACCTATAATTGACGCTGACTCACACGAGAGCGACGCGATATTGCTCAAGACCGTTCCCTTGCTGTTGCTTGGACTCAGCCTGTTTGCAGGGTTCACACCCGCCTGGAGCGGATGGGATGAAGGCGAGAGCGCTTACCTTCGCGGGGAATATGCCGCGGCCTTCAGGCAGTGGCAGTCATTGGCGGAAAACGGCGATGCCGGGGCCCAATACGATATCGGGGTGATGTTGCACCAGGGCCTGGGTGTCACCCGGGACGACGCCACGGCCGTGCACTGGTTCAGGCAGTCCGCGGAACAGGGTTATCCCCTGGCGAACTTTGGCCTGGGCTACCTGTATCAGACGGGACACGGTGTACCACAAGACATCCAAAAGGCCATGAAGTGGTACCGCCATGCCGCGGAGCAGGGCCTTGCCCGGGCCCGGTTCAACCTGGGCGTGATCTACCTGCAGGGTTCCGGCACCGGAACAGACCTCGCCGAGGCCCTGAAGTGGCTTACACTGGCCGCGGAACAGGGCCTGGCAGAGGCGCAGTTCCAGCTGGGACACCTTTATGCCGAGGGCGGTGCTGTGCCGCAGGACTATCGCGAGGCCATGAAGTGGTACCGGGAGGCGGCCGAGAGCGGTCTGATCGAGGCCCAGTTCAATCTCGGTGTGCTCAACACGCAGGCCCAGGTCCACTCCGAGGCGCTGCAATGGTATCGCCGGGCCGCCGCGAAAGGTCATGAAAAAGCTCAATATAATCTGGGGGTTATGTATTCAGAGGGGCAAGGGATCGCGGCGGACCCGGATCAGGCCCTGCGCTGGTACCGGGAGGCGGCGGAACAGGGGTTCGCGCGGGCTCAATATGCCCTGGGTCGCCTCCACGAACACGGCATCGCTGTCCCGCAGGACACCACGACGGCCCTGGGCTGGTACCGGCAGGCTGCCCAGCAGGGCGATGTCAGGGCGCAGTTGCGGCTCGGACAGATCTATAAAGAGGGCCGCGGCGTCTCGAAGGACGGCGACCAGGCGCTGGTGTGGCTCAAGCAGGCCGCAATGCAGGGTGATGCCGAGGCCCAGTTCGAACTGGGCGTGATGTACAAACAGGGGATCGGTACACCGCAGGATATGGCCGAAGCGGCCCGCTGGTACCGCGCGGCGGCCGAGCAGGGGTATGCCAGGGCGCAGAATAATCTCGGTTATATGTACGGGACGGGGAGTGGCGTTCCCCAGGATTACGTGCTTGCGCACATGTGGTACAACCAGGCCGGGGCGAACGGTATTGCGCTGGGCATCAAAAATCGGGACAAACTCGCCAGGGAGATGACGCCCGATCAAATCGCCGAGGCCCAGCGGCTGGTGCGGGAGTGGTTGAAACGCTGTGAGGGTACCGGTCGCCAGCGTCTGGCCACCACGCCGACTGCACCAAACGCCGCGTCCATAGTCGGTTCCGCTATACAGTCTGCACCGCCGGCTGCCGGCCCGGACACGCAAAACCGGCCATGACAGCCGCGTATTTACGGGACGCAGACGGAGAAAGCGGGTCCGCTCGCTTGCCTGGCCCGGGTGCAATCACGCAGGTGGACGTCCGCCCGGGCAGGTGTCGGTATCAGCGGGCCCACGATTTGAACACAAGCTGTTGTCACGGACCGCGTTCCCTGTTTCAATATCCCGCATGACACGCTCGATGAAGATCTGTGTTACCGGGGCTGGAAGGTTCACTGCGGCTGATCAGAAAAGGAAATTGCATTGTCCCGCGTCACTGCCAGAAAACTGAAAAACTTCATGCGAAAAATGAAGGATGAGGGTACCGAAGGCTTCGCGGCCGGTCCCTGGTCAGGCGATGGAGTCCAGGCCTCCCCCGCCGTGGACAGGCGCCCGCGGTCGTTGTGGCCGTCGGCGAACAGCATTGTCGCTGCACTGGCCCTGGTGCTGATTATCACCGGGGTGGTGGGTGCCTATCTTTCCAACAAGTCGAAGCGCGAGGCCGTCATCGCGCAGGTCGACGCCATTTTGACTGAACCCCTGAACAATCCGAAGGCGGGACGCCTGCAGGACCTCGAGGCCCGGCTGGCAAACAGCCTTACCCCTTATCAAAAACGCCTGCGGGACCTGGAGCTGGAATTGACGCAGACACGTGCCTATTATGACGAGCGTCTGCAGGACCTGGAACAGCGGCTGGTTCATGCCAGCGGGCCCTACGACGAGCGTCTGGACAAGCTGGAGAACATGCTGGTCAGCGCGAGTGACCCCTACAAGGAGAAATTGCACGGGATCGAGCAGCGGCTGGTGCATACCACCAATCGCCTGGATGAACTGTCTGCCGTAATGGCATCGCTGACGAGCAGCGCCGAGGCGATTGTTGCAGCGAACGTGGCCATGATGACCGACCCGCCCGGGGCACTGCCGCTCAGGCCTGCTGTCGTATCCCGTGACAATATCGCGCTGCCGCGGAAGGAGCCGGCGCCACCGGCCGTTACCCGGCAGGCACCCGCCGGACCGGCAGTGCCGGCCGTTGCCCTGCAGACACCCGCCGGGCCGGTAAGCGATCTGCCGGGCCCGGGCAAAACCGGCCCCTGGGTAATCAATATCGGTTCCTACGCTAAGGAGTCCATGGCCATCCGCAAGCAGGCCGCGTTCCAGAAGAAGGGTGTCGAGACGGAACAGGTGGCCGCAAGGGTGGGAGACCGGACCCTGTATCGCCTGCATGTTGCCGGCTTCAACAGCCGCAAGGAGGCCAGCGCCCATGCCAGGACAATCGAGCAGCAGCTGGGACTGAAGGAAACCTGGATCAAGCGTCGCTAACCGGCCTGCTGTCTTTCCCGCAATTCACCTCGTACCGCCCTGTCCCGCCCGGGATGCGCCATAATTAAAACAAGGCGTGACCAGACCACAGGGGCGTGATGTGACCGATCACAAGCACGAAAGCATGTCATTCCGTGAGGGAGTGGACCTCATGGTTGACCGCGCCACCCTGGCGGCCGGCCTCGATCCTGATGCCGCTTGTGTCATCAAGGCCTGTGATGCCGTGCTGCAGATCAAGTTCCCGGTCAGGCTGCGCGGCTCCATCCAGGTGTTCACCGGCTGGTGGGCGGTACACAGCGCGCATCGCCTGCCGGCAAAGGGCGGCCTGCGGTTTGCACCCCAGGTAAGCCAGGATGAAACCGAGGGCCTGTCTGCCCTGATGAGCTACAAGTGTGCCATTGCCGATATCCCGTTCGGCGGGGCCAAGGGCGGCCTGGTCATCGATCCGGCAAAATACCAGATCGACGAACTGGCCGAGATCACCCGCCGTTTTGCCCGGGAACTGGCGCGCCGCGACCTGCTCAATCCGGCCACCAACGTTCCGGCCCCGGACATGGGGACCTCTTCCCGGGAGATGGCATGGATAGCGGATACCTACAAGACCCTGTTCCCGGAGGATGTCAACCAGGATGCCTGTGTGACCGGCAAGCCGGTCAGCCGGGGCGGTATCCCGGGACGCACCGAGGCGGTCGGCAAGGGTGTGCAGTTTGCCTTGCAGGAATTTTTCCGCCATCCCGAGGAACTGGAGAAGGCCGGCCTCAGCGACGGCCTGTCCGGGCAGCGCGCGGTCATACAGGGGCTTGGCAATGTGGGTTACCACACCGCCAAGTATCTTTCCGAGGAGGACCAGGTCAAGGTCATCGCCATCATCGAGCGTGACGGCGTGGTGTTCAGCGATGACGGCCTGAACGTCCATGACGTGCGCCAGCATCTTGCCGAACATGGCGAACTCAAGGGCTTCCAGAAAGCGGAATACAGCCCGCAGGGCAGCGAGGCACTGGAGCTGGAGTGCGACATCCTGATCCCCGCGGCGCTGGAATCGCAGATTCATGCGGGCAATGCCATGAATATCAGGGCCAGCCTCATTGTCGAGGCGGCCAACGGTCCGGTGACCTATGAGGCAGACGAGATCCTGCAGCGCCGCGGCGTGGTAATCCTTCCGGATATTTATATCAATGCCGGTGGTGTGACCGTGTCCTATTTTGAATGGGCACGGAACATTTCCCACATGCGCTTCGGACGCCTGCAGCGCCGCTATGAGGAGTTGCGCGGTACCAGTTACCTAGCGGCGCTGGAGAATATGACCGGTAAAGAGGTGCCACGGGATCTGCGTACCGAGATCGTGCGCGGCGCCAGTGAGCTCGACCTGGTGCGTTCGGGCCTGGACGACACCATGCGTGCCGCCTTCCAGGATATCCGCGATGCCATGAAGCACAATGCCAATATCCATGACTACCGTACCGCGGCCTATGTCATCGCCATCCAGAAGCTGGCACGGTCCTACTACGACATGGGCCTGGTGAACCCGCCGGAGGAGTAGCCAGCATTTCTCGCTGGGATATCGCTTTATAACTATGGGAACATTCCGGTTTTAATTGAAACCAGCGTATGCAGGTGGGTGAAACAATTCAAAAACCAGAATGTCCCCTTTTTTCCTGGTCTGTTTCCCTTTCAGCAATACCCGTCAGCCCGGTTTTTCCGGCGCGACTGTGTTCGATGACATGCATGGCCATGTCGGCCAGTGTTTTAAGTACCAGGAACATGACCAGCCGGGCCGTCGAGTCGCCGGCGAAATGACTGCCCGCCAGGATCATGGTGTGCATGGGGATGATGCGGACATAGGGAAAGAACATGATGAAGCCGAGGTTCGGTTTGCGAGCGGCATCCCGTTCCCGGTTATAGCCGTACGAGTAGCGGTGATTGAAGAAAAATATCAATACGCATGCCGCGACGCCGGCGCTGGCGATACCGGAGTCGATGCTGTTTTCGGCGAACAGGAAGACCAGGTAGGCAAAATGAAAAAAGCCGTAGTGCACGGCAAAGAAGAACGCGGTCTGCCGCTGGGTCTTGCGCGTCGGTTCT
>CAMYJZ010000039.1 GCA_947258845.1 uncultured Ectothiorhodospiraceae bacterium
GCAGATTATCGAAAAGCCGGGCAACAGCACCGAGCAGTGGCTGGTGGACACCGTCCGGCGCCAGGCGAAGCAGGCCGGTATCGGTATGCCCGAGGTGGGGATCTTCAACTCGCCCGACCCCAATGCCTTCGCGACCGGTATGCGCCGCAACAGTGCGCTGGTGGCCGTCAGCACCGGCCTGCTGCAGAACATGGATGCCGGCGAGGTCGAGGCGGTACTGGGACACGAGATCGCCCATGTCAGCAACGGCGACATGGTGACCATGGGCCTGATCCAGGGCGTGGTAAACACCTTTGTCATCTTCCTGTCGCGCATCATCGGCCACGTCGTCGACCGGGTGGTGTTCAAGACCGAGCGCGGCTACGGCCCCGCCTATTACATCACCTCCATTGTCGCGCAGGTGTTCCTGTCCATCCTGGCCTCCATTATCGTAATGTGGTTCTCGCGGCGGCGCGAGTTCCGTGCCGATGCGGGCGGCGCCTCGCTGGCCGGACGGGACAAGATGATCGGCGCCCTGCAGGCCCTGCAGCGGGCCCACGAGCCGCATGACCTGCCGGGCGAGTTCGCGGCCTTCGGTATCGCGGGTGGACTGGGTTCCGGGCTCAAGGCCTTGTTCATGACGCACCCGCCGCTGGAGCAACGTATTGCCGCGCTGCAGGCCGCACGCTAAATAAATGGGGACATTCTGATTTTGTTGCGGCCGCGGAGACAGGGCCGGATGGAAAAATGCAAAAAGTAGACTGTCCCCTTTATCACGACTGTTAAACTCGGGTCGTGATGGAGATCGCCCGTAACCAGCAGATTGCGCTGAAACTCGCCCAGGTGGCCGACCTGCTCGAACAGCAGGGCGCCAACCCCTTTCGGATCAGCGCCTACCGCCATGCCAGCGACACCGTGGCACGGCTGGACCGGGACATCGCCGACATCGCCACGGAGGAGGGCAGTGCCGGATTGATCGCGCTGCCCGGGATCGGCAAGGGCATCGCCCGCGCCATCCAGGAACTGCTGGACACCGGTCGCTGGGTCCAGCTGGAGCGCCTGCGCGGCACCCTCGACCCGGTACACCTGTTCCAGACAGTGCCCGGCATCGGCCCGAAGCTGGCCGAGCAGATCCACGAGGCCCTGCATGTCGACACCCTCGAGGCCCTGGAGGCGGCGGCCTACGATGGCCGCCTCGCCGGCGTACCCGGTGTGGGTGAGCGCCGCATCGCGGCCATCCGCAATTCCCTGGGGCAACTGCTCGGCCGGACAAGGCGGCGTCCGCGTGAGGAGCCCGGTGTCGTGCCGGGTGTCGGGCTGTTGCTGGCGGCAGACGAGGAATACCGCGACAAGGCGGCGCTGGAGGCCCTGCCGTTCATTGCACCGAAGCGCTTCAACCCCGAGGGCAAGGCCTGGCTGCCGATCCTGCACACCCAGGCCGGTGACTGGCACTTCACCCTGCTGTACTCGAATACCGCGCGTGCCCATGAACTGAAGCGCACCCATGACTGGGTGGTGGCGTACTACTACGACGATCATCACCAGGAAGGGCAGTGCACCATCGTGACCGAGACGCGCGGATCGCTGATCGGCCGGCGGGTGGTGCGCGGGCGGGAACGGGAGTGCCGGGCGTATTACTCGGGGCTTGAAGGCGTCGATTGAGTGATCAAACAGGCATGTTTGTAACGTGGATTTATCTCAAGCAGGGTAGCGCAAGCTGGTTCAGATGTCCTTTTGAATCATTCCCGTTGATGTTGCCTTGAATGTATTACCAATAAAAGGAATCTTCTCGTATCGCTCGGAGTGGGCGGTTAATGCCGGTGTTTGCTTGAAGCGATGCGGTATTTTTCCAGCTTGTTTCTTATCGTTTGTCGAATCTTTCTTTGAAAGAGTCTTGTTTTCACCATTCCCGGGTGTGACAGTGCATGCAGAACCTGTTCCTGAAGAACTGCGCGCTGATTTTCTTCCAGGAAGTCTGCATTTGAGAAAAATGTTCTTACTTCTTCGGGTTCGAGTTTGTATGGCTTCCATGGCATGTGTATGTCCGGAAGCGGCTCCTGGAAAAGCTTTCCATCTTCTCGTCCAAGAAATTCCCTCGCAATCCACTGATTTCCTGACTGGTAACGATTTAGTATTTTGATTCTTTCCTGCGGGGATAAAAAATCATGTTGCCATTTCTGATTGAAAAGCTGTGTGTTTTTTCTGTTTTCAAGGAAAGGAATTATTGTGTCTCTTGTACGGTGATAAACACTTAGGCATCTGATTATCTCCGCCAGGGTCGGTGATAATCCCGGATTACTTCTTGTAACTGGCGTTTCGAGCTCGCCTGACTTCTTGAGACCAACGCTATTCAGAAAATCGGAAAGCAGGGATTGTTCATCGAATTGTGTTGTCTCGAAAGGCCTGACGATGATATTGCTTTTGTTGAAATGTGAAAGTAGATGCTTAATATATAATTCGTAATTGGATATTGTCCGGGATGACTTAATAATCGGTGCAATCCATTCATGGCATCTCATGCCACTCATGTTTCCGCCTCTAAGTCGTTGTTGATATAGACTCATCAAGAACCAGTCCTGTCGTCTCAGATAAACAATGACACTTAATTCTGAAAACTCTTGCAGCATATCTGTAAAACCAAAAAACAACGTTCTTTGGTTGGAGGTCCTGAGTGTGTTCCAGAATAATTCATCCGACAGGATAATATTGTCGGTCATTGCCTCTTTTACCGGTTTGATAGAGTTGAGTAGAGATTGCCTCTGATGTTCATCCCAGTGTGAACCGCCCTCTCTGGCGGTTTTTATTATCAATTCAATGATGTTTCTGAGTTGCAGTGAATTGTCCGGGTATGTGTCGGTCTCCGGAACAAAGGCGGTGTAGTTTAGTTGTTCCAGCTTTTCGTAGTTATGATTCAAAAAAGCCTGAATCGTGGATGTTCCGGTTTTTTGCGTTCCGATATGCAGGTGTATTTTTTTTTGTTTCTTCATTTCTGTATGCGCGGCTCTATGCGATCAGCTTTTTAAGCTGAAATCAGAATATTGGTCTGTAATCGGGTCTGTATCTGTATTGTATGGCTAATTCCAGTTTTGTTTTCCAGAATTAATGTGGCGAAAGAAAATATCTTGCTAACGTGTGTACGTATAGTCCTGGTCACGGCAGATGCTGTGTCAAGGTGGCTGTCTATCAGATCAAATGGCGTTTCCATGGTTATCAACGGATGCGATTATATACTGCTCACCGTTGCGAGGCGCCTGCCGGTTTGTCTGCATGAAGGGTGTTTCCTTTATCAAAAAATGGTTGGCAAATATCTCGATTAGTACCCCAGGAGTCGGGGCTGGGTTTCATTGTATTCTTTTTTCTGCGCGCCATTTGAACCGCTGTATCTGACCGGGATAATTCAGGCATGCTAATGCTCACTTTTGTGAGGTACGGAAGTAACATAAAAGCCTGTTTGTGACCGAGACACCTTTTTTGCTGATCTGCCGGCACGTGGTGAGCGGGCGAGTGTGCGAGTGCCGGGCCTGTTGCGCGGAGGCGGAACTTCAGGAATTACAAGAGTGAAGTGAAATCAGGATAAGGACTCTCGTTCCTGAATCTCCTGTATTGATGTATTCCTTTTAATTGTGTGACACGGGCGCGCGCAGACTGTGATGATGTTATGAATCATTAACCTGCTGCTGGCTGCGCCTGCGCATGTGTTATCGGTTAGACCGGATTCTTCCGGTTGAGCTGATCTTTACCGGCATGCCTTCGCAGAAACCGGAGGCCGGCCAGGATTAGCATTAACGCCCAGACCGGATCTGTACCGGCCTTGTTGTTGAGCGTGCAACCACTACTGCTATCCCGTACAGTCACCACCCTGCCTAAAGGATTTTCCGGTTCGGTGACGGTGATATTTGCTGTGGCGGTTGTAATAAGACCACAGGCGTCAGTTGCAGAGAAGGTCACAGTGGTAACACCCAGCGGGAAGTCGCCTGCTCCGTCATTACTGACGCTCAGCGGTCCATCCTCGCTGTCATTGGCACTGGCGCCGGCGAGGAAGGCGGCGATCCCGGGATCGCTGGCTGGCACCGATGTGGCGCCCTGAGATAATGCAAGGGTAATCGACGCCGGTGGCGTCAGGGTTGGCGCGTTGTTCGGGTCAATCACGGTCACTGTGGAAGTCCCGGTCGTGGCGATCACAAAGCCGTTCGGATCTCCGCTGTCCGTGACCGAGAAGGTCACCGTGGTCGTCGCTCCCGGGCTGACCGTGGCGGGAAAGTTTATCGGTGCATCATTGGCGATGCTACCGGTCAGGTTTCCATCCTCTGCATCGTTGGCTGTCGCTCCATTCAGGAAGGCGGTAATCGTCGTGTCGGTGGCCGGTGCCGAGGATGCGCACAGAACTGCGGTGACGGTGATCGGGTCCGGTGCCGCCAGTATCGGTGCAGTATTGCCGGCTTCCTCCTGGATCGTTACGGTTGAGGTCGCGGTTGTGGTGAGACCACAGGCATCGGTGGCCAAGAAGGTTACCGTGGTAATACCGAGCGGAAAGTCAGCAGGCGCATCGTTACTGACGCCCAATGCGCCATCCTCGTTATCATCAGCCGTTGCACCCGTCAGGAATGCATCGATCTCCGGATCGCTGGCCGGTAACGACGTCGTACCCTGCGGTACCGTGATAGTGATTGCTGAGGGTGCGCTAACCGTGGGTGGCGTGTTCGGTGTCTCGTTAACCGTCAGTGTCGAGTCAGCCGATCCCGTGGCGCCAAGCGTGTCGGTGGCGGTGAAGGTTACCAAGGTATCGCCAATCGGGAAGTCCAGGGGTGCATCGTTGCTGACGGGTAAAGCCCCGTCCTCGGTGTCAGTGGCGGTGGCGGAGTCAAGCCATGTTGTTATCTGCGCATCCGACTGCGGTACCGAGGTCGCACACAGCGCTGCCGTGACGGCCAGTGGGGCCGGTGCCGTGACTACCGGATCGTTGTTACCTTCAACCAGAATGGTCACGCTGGCCGTCGCTGTACCTGCGTTTCCACAGCTGTCGGTTGCCGTGAAGGTTACCGGTGTCGTACCCAGCGGGAAGTCGGCCAGTGCATTGTTGCCGACCGCTATGCTGCCCTCTTCAGGGTCGGTGGCGGTGGCCAGGGCGAGCCAGTTCGCAATATCCGGATCCGAAGCGGGAACCGGGCCGGTGCTGCCTGCCGGCAATGTGATGGTCAGATCCGCCGGCGCGCTGACGACCGGTGCATTGGTGTCCCCGACTTGTACGGTGACTGTGGCACGGTCAGATACATCCGTCCCATCGGTCGTATCATAGGTAAAGGTGTCGGTGCCACAGACATTGTTCGCCGGCGTAAAGGTGCATTGCGGAGTTGGGCTCGTGGCAGATGTATTACAGCTTACGGTGCCGCCATTAAAGCTGTTGTTGTCGAAACTGTTCACGGTCAGGCTGTCGCCGGCGTCGTCATCGGTATCGTTCGCCAGCACATCGATATCTGCCGGGGTGTTGACCGGCGTCGATGCAATGGGTGCCCCTGCGGGAAGATCGTCAACAGCTACCGGCGGGATGTTACCGCCGCCCTGGACCTCGAATGTGAAGGTGACGATTTCGTCACCGTGATTGGCGTTGCCTGGATCCAGGAGCCACAGCGATCCAAAGGTTGTGCTTCCCCCTATCTCGGTCAAGTCATATTGATTGCCATACCAGGAGGCGGACCAGGTATAGATACCCGGTACATTCGGCGCAGATTGGGTCAGGCTAATCGGGCCCGGAAACTCGCTGGTGGCGCCATCAACGCCGCCGACGCCCACGGGACAGCTAGGACAGTCATTACTGGCGATAGCCACCTCGCCATCCGACAGGCATCCGATCACGCTGCAATCCTGGTCCCAGAGCTTGGCGCGGACCCAGCCGGCCCGGTAACTGCCGGTGATACTGACGGTGACTGTCTCGCCCGGGGTATACACCGCCTTGTCGGTGGTTGCGCTCACATTGATGGTGCTCTTGCTGTCGTCCGGGTGGGTACCGTGCGCATGACAACCGGCGCAGGTCGCGGTTGCGCCATGACAGCCCGCACAATTAGCGTCAAAAAGTGCTGGGAATGCATTGGCGCTGGGCGCCCAGGCAACTAGCAGGCAGGCAGACAGTAAGCAGGCGAAAAAAGTGGCGATTTTCATGACAGTTGTTGTCCGGTTTCCAGATATTTGACAAATAAGCTACCAGGACGAGGTATGGAGACGGTTCATCGATATCACGATGATAGTAATCATAGCCCCGTCAGCGCTCAATATTGAACCGCTGCGGAATGTCTGATTTGTCCCGTGCTCACCCATAAAAGCATTGTATACAATATCGCGATTCAAGGTACCGGGATGAATGTATGGCGGCGCATAAGTAAATACTAATTCTGCAAGGTGTCATCTGCCCATGTCAAATTCATTACTTCGCATCCTCGCGCGGTGAAGGTTCAATCGTACCGGCATGCCCAGTCAGGAATATCCTTTCTCGAAGACTGCAGATTTCTCGCTAATATTCCAGCGCCTCCCGGATGATACTGTCCAGCAGGGCATCGATTTCCTGCATGGTTTCGGTCACCTCGCCTGATCCCTGTCCCTGCAGGCCGCTGTGGCCAAGGTAGATCCTGCCGGGCTCGTCGGCCCGTTCGTAGATTGCGATCCCGTACGGGCAAAAAATGATATTGGAGGGATCGGCCTCCATCATCCTGCGGGACAGGCCGGCGCTGCAGAATTCCAGGACCTCGGCGTGGGTGTAGATTTGCCGGGTGTTGCCCAGGTCGGCACCGGTACGCGTGAGCATGTCGCCCACGTGCGAGACGCCGGTGATGACCAGGCCGCGCCCGATAATGGCCTGTTCCAGGTTGTCGCGGATGACCTCGTAATCGTCATTGGTTGTGAAGAGTGTCTGACCAGGGGTGTGGTCATCGACGCTGGGATTGGAACAGGCCTGTGCTGCCAATAAGACCACCCATATCACCAGGCTATAGGTCACGTGTTTCATTGTTGCTTGTCTCACAGTGAACATGATCAAGGGTCTGATAACACACCCGTTATACACCACCGGGTACGCAAAATCCGGGTATGGATGTTTGCCATGCAATTCATATAGTTAATCATGTGCCTCCGGAGTCACCATGTTACGATACCGCTCGCACACGTGCGGTAACTTGAAGCTTCGACAGGGTTGTACCAATCGGGATGAAAAACATCAGGCTGTTTTTGTTTTTATTTTCACTGGTCCTGGCAGGTTGCTCGAAGGAGTATCCCAACCGGGACCCGGTCGGGCTCGTGTTCCCGGGCGTGACCGGGCAGAGCCTGGAGGATGCCCGGTATCGCATCCCGGATGATTTTTCAGGCCGCACGGTTCTGCTGCTGATCGGTTACAAGCAGGATTCACAGTTCGACATCGACCGCTGGTTGATCGGGCTGGATATGACAGGCACACAGGTCGAGGTTTACGAGCTGCCCACCATAGCGGGGATGGCCCCGCGCATGTTCAAGACCCGGATCAATGAGGGCATGCGCGCCGGTATACCAAAAGAGCTCTGGAAGGGGGTGATCACGGTTTACGCGCATGGCGAAATGGTCCAGTCCTTCACCGGCAACCGGAATCCCAATAACGCGCGCTGCGTGCTGCTGGATGCACAGGGCCGGGTTGTCTATTTTCATGACCGCGGCTTTTCCGTGGATGCACTGAATACATTACGTCGCGCCATTGGCGAGGCTGACTGAGAGCCCGCTGTGACAGCGGACTCAGTCGGCGGGCGGTTTTACCCGGTTTTCCCTTAATACACCCTCGTCCGGAAACAGCTCGAGCAGGTCATCGCGGGTGAGGGCCTCTCCCTTCTCGTCGAAGTGTTTCCATATTCTCTCCCAGCGATCATCGTCGAAATAAAATCCGACCGGCAGGGTACAGACCGGTTCGCGCCGGTAATCCGTGATGACCATGGGTTCCTTGAGTTTTCCCGCCATTTGTTTTCCAGTCATGTCAGATCCGGGTCGCCATGATCGCGCTTTGTTATGAAGTTGTCGATCAGCCTGAGCATTTTCCGGAAATGGCTGCCTTCCCAGTAGACCTGGCCGCAGTCGTTGCAGATGCGGAAAGTCTCGTAGTAGCGTTTTGTCTTGGGCTCGAGGCGGTCGAAGACAGTCTGCTTGTCGACATCGGCCAACATGCCGTTGCAGCGGATACAGCGTTTGAGGGGATTGATGTCGTTGTAGAGATCGAAACGTTTCATTACCTCGCCGACCTGCTCCAGCGGTTTGGTGGCCCGGACAAAATAACCGCGCGTGATTATGCTGCGTTGCAGCAGCCTGCGGTCACGGGTCAGCAGCGTGCGTTGCTGTTCGCTGGAGATGCGCGCAATGCCGGCATCGCTGTAATCGTTGCGGTACAGGCTATCGAAACCCAGCAGTCGCAGATAGCGTGCCAGCCGGCCGAGCTGGCTATCGAGTACGAAGGCCGGCCGGCGCAGGGGTTCCGGACGCAGTCTCAGCAACGGGCGGATGTCGAGGCTCTCGAACATGGGGTAGACGCTGATGCGGTCCCGGTCGGCGACGATGTGCGAGAAGTCCACGCTGCGACCGTTGACAATGATCAGTTCCACCTCGGTGTGGGGGACGCCGAAGGATTCGATCATGTCCTTGACGGAAGCGCGCCGAGAGAAGGTGTGGGTAAAGTCAGTCTTGCGGCGCTGCGCGGGCAGAAAATCGTTCAGTTCCTCGTAGAAACGAAACCGTGCAACCGATACCTCCCCGGGAGGCATTGGGGGATTGTCGTTGCCGGGGTCGTTATGAACTTTACCGCTCATCGCGAGAATCAGCAGCTGTTCAACGCGTGCACAGACATCCCGGCGCAGGGCCAGTTGATCGGTCTCCCGGCAGGCGCTTCAGGGCTCGTGCCGGGTTTCCTTTCCCATTTCATCGAAACGGAACAGCTTGATGGCACGCTCGCCGTTGTAGTCGAGCACCCGCAGGTCGTCGCTCTCGCCCAGGTCGTTTTTCACCACGGCGAAGTGTCCGCCATAACGCCGTTCCGCCAGTTCGTAGGGGATTTCGAAGGCGATGAACTTTTCAATGCCCTTGGCTGACAGCTTCTCGAGCAATGCCGGGTCCTCGATATTCACGTGAGAGGTCAGGATGACCAGTGGACCGCTGCCCGTATACAGCATGAATACTTTCATGTTCAAAACCTCGTCGGAGTGTCATAGACTGTATCTATAAATAACAATAGACCATGCTGGCAGGAGCGCCATGACCCGGAGCAAGAGAAAGAATTTCAGCGGTATGCCGTGCTTGATTTGCCCGTCAAGTATCTACCATGTCTGAAATAAACAAGAACAGGCACGCAATGGCCTGTCCGGCCGGTTCCCGGCAGGGAGTGCGCAGCCGTCCGTGGACGCTGATCGGCGTCGCGGCACTGGCTGTATGGCTGCTCACCGGCAGGGCCGTCTGCGCGGAGCCGGGCCCGCTGCTGGTGCTGCAGGAAATGTCGGACCACGTACTGGAGCTCATCAGGCAGGACCCCGCCATACTCGATGACCAGACCCGCTTGCGCGAGCTGGCGGACGAGTTCGTGGTACCGAATATCGACTTCATGGCCCTGTCACAGTGGGTGCTGGGCAAGCACTGGCGCGGTGCGAACCCGGGACAGCGCCAGGTGTTCGCCGATGAATTCAGGGAGCTGCTGATCAGGACCTACCTCACCTCGGTCACCCGCTCCGGCTACGAGGACCAGACCATCAGCTACCTGCCGCTACGCAAGGCCCACGACGGTCGCAAGGTGACGGTCAAGGCCCATGTCGAGCAGCCACAGGGGCCTCTGGTGCACGTGCTGTTCCGGATGTTGAAGCGGGATGAGGGCTGGAAGGTCTACGACGTGGTGATCGAGGGGGTCAGCCTGGTGGCGACACACCGTTCAAGTTTTTCGAGCATTATCCGTGAACAGGGCATTGATGGCCTGATCGCCACCCTGGAACAGCGTAATAAAGATGTTGCCGAGGAAGCCATGGGGGAGGAAGCAGTCGCCGGGGAATCGGCATCCGGAGAGGTAGCGTCAGGGGACTTGTCCCCGGACGGGGACTGATCGGAGCATTGATCTGTCGCGCATGCCGGGGCAGGGTGCCTGGCTTCAGCGGTGCCGCAGGATGCGGCTCTTTTCGCGCTCCCAGTCACGCGCCTTATCGGTCGCCCGCTTGTCATGACTCTGCTTGCCGCGGGCCAGGGCGATTTCCAGTTTGGCGCGTCCCTTTTTCCAGTAAAGCGCCAGTGGCACCAGGGTATAGCCCTTGCGTTCGACGGCACCGATGAGCTTGTCCAGCTCGCGGCGGTGCAACAGCAGCTTGCGGGTGCGTGTCGGGTCGGGCTTGATGTGGGTCGAGGCGGTGGTCAGCGGCGAGATATGGGTGCCGAGCAGCCAGGCCTCGCCGTTCTTGATGAGTATATAACCCTCCGCCAGCTGCACCCGGCCTTCGCGGAGACTCTTGACCTCCCAGCCCTCCAGTGCCAGCCCGGCCTCGAAACGTTCCTCGATGAAAAAATCGTGACGCGCCTTCTTGTTGAGGGCAATGGTGCTGGAGGGTGCCTTGGAGCCGGCTTTCTTCTTCTTGGCCATGGGCGCAGTATACCAACCCTGTTCAAGGCCGGTCCCGTCCGGATCTGTCCGCGGTTGAGGTGAGTGGCCATTTAACGGACAATTCATTGCCATTGGAGCCAGGGGAATCTGCATGCCAACAGAACGGAAATCAATTCACGGCCAATGGTCCAACCGGTTCGCATTCATTCTGGCCGCAACCGGTTCGGCCGTCGGGCTCGGGAATATCTGGAAGTTTCCGTATATCGCCGGCGAGAACGGCGGCGGCGCCTTCGTGCTGGTCTACCTGCTGTGCATTGCCGTGATCGGCATCCCCATTATGATGGCCGAGGTGCTGATCGGTCGTCGCGGCCGCCAGAGTCCGATCAATACCATGCGTACTTTGGCCCACGAGGAAAATGCCAGTCGCCACTGGCGCCTGCTGGGCTGGGCGGGCGTGGTGGGCGGCTTCCTGATACTGTCCTATTACAGCGTCATCGCCGGCTGGGCGCTGGCCTATGTATTCAGGGCCGGCAGCGGCCTGTTTACCGGTCTGACCGCCGACGGTGTGCAGAGCATCTTTTCCAACCTGGTGGACGAACCTGAGCGCCTGCTCGCCTGGCATACCATCTTCATGGTGATGACCATGATCATCGTGGCGCGCGGGGTGCGCAGCGGGCTGGAGCGTGCGGTGCGGTTGCTGATGCCGCTGCTGTTCGTGCTGTTGCTGCTGCTGGTGGGTTATGCCTGGAACAGCGGCGCCTTCCAACAGGGCCTGGATTTTCTGTTCCAGCCGGATTTCAGCCAGATTACCGCCAACGGCGTGCTGATCGCCATGGGGCACGCCTTCTTTACCCTGAGCCTGGGCATGGGCGCAATCATGGTCTACGGGTCCTACCTGCCGGATAACACCTCGATCGCCAAGACCTCCATCGCGGTCTCTGTCATGGACACTCTGGTGGCCCTGCTGGCCGGCATGGCGATCTTTCCCATCGTGTTCGCCAACGGGCTGGAACCGGCCGTCGGCCCCGGCCTGATCTTCCAGACCCTGCCGATTGCCTTCGGTCACATGGAGGGCGGTGCCTTCTTCGGTATGCTGTTCTTCATCCTGCTGGTGTTTGCCGCCTGGACCTCGGCGATCTCCCTGATCGAGCCGGGCGTTGCCTGGATGGTGGAGAACCTGGGCATGACCCGGATCTTCGCCTCGGTACTGGCCGGGTTCGCCACCTGGCTGACCGGCCTGCTCACGGTGTTTTCGTTCAATATCTGGTCCGACCTGAAACCGCTGTCCATGATCCCGGTATTCGCGGAAAGCACCATCTTCGACCTGCTTGACTACCTGACCGCCAATATCATGCTGCCGCTGGGCGGGCTGCTGATCGCGGTGTTCGCCGCCTGGCAGATGAAGCGCGAATCCAGCGTGGACGAGCTGGCCATGGGCGACGGGTTTTTCTATCGCGTGTGGCGGATCCTGGTACGTTACATCACGCCGGTTGCCGTGGTGATCGTGTTTCTGAATGCGATCGGCATTATCTGATCCACTGAGCCGGCAGGTTTGAATCTTGGAGTCCATTAACCGTTCGGCGCTACTGCCCTACACGCCACAGGAGATGTACGTGCTGGTGGTCGACATCGAGTCGTATCCCCGTTTCCTGCCGTGGTGCGAGGGCAGCCGGGTCCTTTCCAGGGACGGTGACGAAGTGCGCGCCAGTATCGACTTTGCCGTGGGCAACATGACCAAGTCATTCACCACGCGCAACCGCCACCAGGTAAACAAGATGGTCGAGATGCACCTGATCGATGGTCCCTTCAGTCGCCTCGATGGCTGCTGGCGTTTCGACCCGCTGGGTGATGAAGGCTGCAAGATTTCGCTGTTTCTCGAGTATGACTTCTCCAGCCGCATGCTCAGCGTGGTGGTGGGTTCGGTGTTCAGCCATATCGCCAACACCCTGGTGGATGCATTCCAGCAACGTGCGGTCGAGGTCTATGGACCGCGCTGACTGGATTGCAATCGAGGTGGCCTATGCCACACCCGCCAAGCAGGTCATCCTGAAGCTGGCCGTAGAGCCCGGTACCCCCCTGGAGCAGGCGGTACGGTCGTCCGGAATCCTGGAACAGTTCCCGGAGATCGACCTCGGGCAGAACAAGGTCGGTGTCTTCGGCAAGCTGGCCAGGCTGGACGATGTATTGCAGCCCGGGGACCGCGTGGAGATCTACCGTCCGTTGATCGCCGACCCCAAGGAGGTCAGGAAGCAGCGTGCCGCCCAGGGCAAGGCCATGAAGAAAGGGGCGGGCAGCGAGTAACCGGATTTGGGCGCCGCGGCGGAAGTGCAAAAAATATCACCGCAGAGACGCTGAGGGCGCAGAGAAAAAACCGTTCACCGCAAAGGCGCAAAGAACGCATAGAACAAATTATTGCTACAACACTGCTACCTTGGCTGTTTGCCGGAACAAACCAGGGTGTGGGGATGGATTACTTTTTACACCCGGTTTATTGATTTTCTTTCTCTGCGTCCTCAGTGTCTCTGCGGTGAGTATCTGTTTGTCTAGGGCTCTTCCGGTTTGCGGAAGGTGATCCAGTGCCAGAAGCGGTTCAGCAGGCCGGGCTCCACGCGTTCGTAGGGCGGGACCACCACCGTGGTCTGCCGGCTGATTGCGGTGCTGTCTCCGCCCTCGGTAGGCTGGATGCTGCCGCTGATGCGTGCCAGCGCATCACCCTCGAAGTAGAGGCTGACCTGATCCTGCTCGACCTCCCCATACCCCGGCTTGAAGCGGTAGATGTAGTCCCAGCGTTCCTGGTGAAAGGTATCCACCACCATGGGGGAGCCCATGACAAACTGGACCTGGGCGCGGCTCATGCCGGGTTCCAGGCGATCCACTATCTCCTGGGTGACGACGTTGCCCTGCTGGATGTCGATCTTGTACACCAGGTGGGGACGCGAGGAGCAGGCCGCGAGGCTCAGGCTTGCAAAGCAGGTGATAATAATGAGAAGCTTTTTCATCTGCAGATCTGTCAGGATTCCCGGGAACTGGCCGGCCGCATGATACCCCATGTTTGCCTTCAATGGCATCAGAAAAGGAGATGAAGCATTGGAATCCAGTGAGTTACGCAAGGCCGGCCTGAAGGTTACCCTGCCGCGGATAAAGATCCTGAATATCCTGGAGGGCAGCACCAGTCATCACCACAGCGCCGAGGATGTCTACAAGGCCTTGCTGGATTCCGGGGAGGATATCGGCCTGGCGACCGTTTACCGGGTGCTTACCCAGTTCGAGGCGGCCGGCTTGGTCAAGCGCCATCACTTCGAGGGCGGGCACTCGGTCTTCGAGCTCTACGAGGGGACCCACCACGACCACATCCTGTGCGTCAAATGCGGGCGGGTGGACGAGTTTGTCGATGAGACCATCGAGCAGCGCCAGAAGGCCATTGCCGGTGAACTCGGCTACGAACTGACCGATCACAGCCTGTACATGTACGGTATTTGTGCGGAGTGCCGCGTCAAGTAGGACTCGCACAGCTAGCCGGTGCGTTTTGGCCGGCGCTTTACTGGCCCCGGCGGCTTGATGGCCTGGGCCTGCGCCATCATCTCGCGGGCATGTTCACGGGTCTGCTCGGTGATCTTGACCCCGCCCAGCATGCGCGCTAGCTCATCGGTGCGTTCTTCAGGGTTCAACAGGCGGATCCGGGTGCGGGTGGTGTTGTCGCCGGTCAGCTTGCTGACCTGCAGCTGCTGGTTGGCCAGCGCGGCCACCTGGGGCAGGTGGGTGACACAAAAGACCTGGTGGTCGTTACCCAGGGCGCGCAGCTTCTGGCCGACGATCTCCGCCACGCTGCCACCGATCCCGGTATCCACCTCGTCGAAGATCAGCGTCGGTATGTGGCCGCTTTTCGAGGAAATGACCTGGATGGCGAGGCTGATGCGCGACAGTTCGCCGCCGGAGGCGACCTTCGACAAGGGGGCGGGCGGCTGGCCGGGGTTGGTGCTGACCCGGAACTCGATGTTGTCCTGCCCGTGCGCGCCGAAGGGGCGCTGTGCATCGTGTGTAACGACCACCTCGAAGACGCCGCCAGGCATGCCCAGTGTCTGCATGCCCTCGGTAATCAGCCTGTTAAAGCGCCGGGCGGCCTTGCGCCGGCTGCCGGACAGTCGCTGCGCGTTTTCCAGGTAGGCGGTCTCGAGTTCGGCGAGTTTCAGCTCCAGCCCCGCGCGCTGCTGGTCGGCAGCTTCGAGACCGTCCAGTTCGGTCTGCATACGCTCCCGGATCGCGGGCAGTTCTTCCGGTTTGCAGCGGTGTTTGCGGGCCAGGTCATGGAGTACCCCGATGCGCGTTTCCAGTTCCTGCAGCCGCCCGTGATCCACGTCCAGTCCGTCGCTGTAGTGCCGCAACTCATCCGCGCACTCCTGTACCAGGACCAGGATTTCATCGAGCAGGCGGGTGGTCCCGGCGAGCCCGTCATCAAGCCGCACCAGGCCCTCGAGTTCGCCGTGGGCCTGGCTGATGTGCCGATAGGCGGAATGCGTGTCGTCGTCATACAGCCGTTCCAGCGCCTGCCGGGAGGCACTCAATAACTGTCCGGCGTTTGCCTGCCGGTCATGGTCTTTCTCAAGGCTGGTGATTTCATCGGCCTGCAGGCCCAGTGCATTCAGCTCCTGTAACTGGTAACTCAGCAGGTCCAGGCGGGCATCGCGGTCCTGCTCGGAGCGGGAGGCCGCCGCCAGCCGGTCGCGGGTGTTCTTCCAGTCGGCGAACCCGGCGGCGACGTCGGCAAGCAGGGCCTCATGTTCAGCAAAGGCGTCCAGCGCCGCGCGCTGTGCGCTGCTGCGCAGCAGGGACTGGTGCTCGTGCTGGCCGTGGATGTCGACCAGTTGTTCGCCCAGTTCGCGCAGTGCCTGCATCGGCACCGGCTGGTTGTTGATGTAGCCGCGCGAGCGCCCCTCGCGGCTGATGATACGGCGCAGCTGGCATTCCCCGTCGGCGTCCAGTTCGCGCGACTCCAGCCAGGTCTGCAGCCCGGCGTGCCGCTCGATGTCGAAGCCGACCGCGATCTCGGCACGTTCGCAGCCGTGCCGGATAAGGCCACTGTCGGCGCGGTCACCCAGTACCAGGCCGAGCGCACCGATCAACAGCGACTTGCCGGCACCGGTCTCGCCGGTGAGTGCCGTCATGCCACTGCCGAACTCGACCTCGACCGCGTCGGCGATGGTGAAGTTACGGATGTGAATATGGGTCAGCATGGGCACGGCATCCGGTGTGATGCCTCAGGGCTGTTCGCTCCAGCGCAGCTTCTTGCGCAGGATGTCGAAATATTCGTAACCCGGCGGGTGGATCAGCCGCAGGGCGTGTTTGTGCTTGCACACCGTGACCCGGTCGCCGGGTTCCAGGGTCATGTTGACCTGGCCGTCGCAGGAGATCTGGGCCTGCAGGGCGCCCGGGTGGATGACGATCTCGATAACCGAGTCGTGGTTGATGACGATCGGGCGATTGCTGAGGGTGTGCGGACAGATGGGCACCAGCGTCATCGCATTGAGCGCCGGGTGCAGGATCGGGCCACCGCCGGAGAGGGCATAGGCGGTCGAACCCGTGGGGGTGGCCACGATCAGGCCGTCGGAGCGGTTGCTATTGAGAAAGTGGCCGTCGATCCAGGTGTCCAGTTCGATCATGCGCGCGATGTCTTTCTTGTGGACGATGACATCGTTGAGGGCCGCACTGTCGTCGACAGGCTCGCCGTCGCGGGTCACGGTCGCGTGCAACAGGGTGCGCTGTTCTTCGGTATATTCGCCGCCGAATATCTGCTCGAGCTGCTCCGCCATGTCTTCCGGCGACACGTCGACCAGGAAACCGAGGCGTCCTAGATTGACCCCGAGTACGGCCACCCCGGGTTCGGCCAGGCTGCGTGCGGCATTCAGCAGGGTACCGTCACCGCCCACCACGATGGCGAGGTTGCACTGCCGTGCCAGGGAGTCGCGATCGACGATTTTGTAGTTGCTGCCGGCGAACATTTCGGCAATGCCTTCATCCAGCACGATCTTCACCTTGCGGCGCTCGAGCAAGTCGATCAGGGCACGCAGGGTGATCCGTACATTGCGATCGGCGCATTTGCCGATCAGGCCGACACGTTTGAAGGAAAGTTTCATTATTCGTATTCCATTGATTCGTTGGCAAACTAACACGACTCCGGAGGGACGCCAACTCCGCCCCGCCCGGCTTGACACCCCCTGATGGTGGCGGTACGTTGCTGATTGGCACTCTCTAACGGGGAGTGCCAATGGCAGCCCGCCATACCGGGCCCTGCGCAGGCCGGAACGAGTCACCATGAAACAGTCAACGCCAGATATATCAGAACGCGCACAGCACATGCTGCGGGTGCTGATCGACCGCTATGTCCGCGAGGGGCAGCCGGTGGGCTCGCGTACCCTGGCGCGCGAGGCGGGGCTGGAGCTGAGCCCGGCGACCATTCGCAACGTGATGTCGGACCTGGAGGAACTTGGTTTCATCCGCGCACCGCACACCTCTGCCGGGCGCGTACCCACGGTTCAGGGCTATCGCTTTTTCGTGGACACCCTGCTCAAGGTACAGCCGCTGGATATCACCTCGGTCGAGAAAATGCGCCTGGAGTTCCAGGCCGAGCAGGCGCCGAAGAACCTGATTGAATCCGCCTCCGAGCTGCTGTCCGGTATCACCCACCTGGCAGGCGTGGTAACCCTCCCGAAGCATGAGCATGCACTGTTCAGGCGAGTCGAGTTCCTGCCCCTGTCGGAGAACCGGGTGCTGGCTATTCTGGTGACCAGCGAAGGCGAGGTACAGAACCGGATGATCACGACCGACCGCCAGTGCACTGCCTCCGAGTTGCAGCAGGCATCGAACTACCTGAATCAACTATTCCAGGGAAAGGACCTCGGCGCGGTGCGCAGTACCCTGCTGAGTGAAATGCAGGAGGCGCGTTCCACCATGAACAGGATGATGGTGACGGCCATACAAATGGCGGACCAGGTCCTGGAAGAGAAGCAGAGCGAGGACTATGTCATGGCGGGGCAAACCAACCTGATGGAGTTCCACGAACTGTGCGACATCGAAAAACTGCGCAACCTGTTCGATGCCTTCAACCAGAAGCGCGAGATCCTGCACCTGCTCGACCAGTGTGTGCACGGTGACGGAATCCAGATCTTCATCGGTGACGAATCCGGCTACCAGACCCTGGATGAGTGCAGCATGGTGACCGCGCCCTACCAGGTGGACGGGGAGGTGGTCGGCGTGCTCGGTGTCATCGGCCCGACCCGGATGGCCTACGAGCGTGTCATACCGATCGTGGATGCAACCGCCCGATTGCTCGGGGCGGCCTTGAATCATAAGGATTGACCCCCATATACAGCAGTCAGTCCCGCCCGAGCGGGCGACGCAGGCGCGCGCGAAACACCAATATTCAGCATGAGGATAGTGGAGCAACTCTATGTCAGATAAAGAGAAAGATGTGGCGGAGGAAGTGAGGGAAGCCCCCGCCGGCGATACGGCGGCCGAGCAAGTGCAGGAGGCTGCAAGCAGTGATGCCCGGGCCGAAGGGGACCAGCCGCCGCTCGAACACGGTGAACTCAGTGCACTGCTGGAGGATGCACGCGACAAGGCGGACGAGCACTGGAACCAGTGCCTGCGACTGCAGGCCGATATCGAGAACCTGAGAAAACGTTCCGAGCGCGATCTGGCCAACGCCCACAAGTTCGCCCTGGAGCGTTTTGCACAGGAACTGCTACCGGTACGCGACAGCCTGGAAATGGGCATCGCCGCCCGATCCGGACAAGCTGAGCGAAGGGGTGGCGCTGACGTTGCAGATGCTCACCAGTGCCCTGGAAAAGTTCGCCATCACCGAAGTTAATCCCCAGGACGAGCGTTTTGACCCTGATTTCCACCAGGCAATGACCACCCAGGAGCGTGCCGATGTCGATCCCAACACGGTGGTAACCGTGGTGCAGAAGGGTTACCTGCTGCATGACCGGCTGATCCGTCCGGCGATGGTGATCGTGTCCAGGGCACCGGCCGCCTCGGATACCGGGCGGACTTGATTTTCATGCCCGCCGACCCCATCTAGACGGTAACAGCGGACAGATTTCAATTACATATTATTCATGAAGTTACGCGGAGATTAGAGAAAATGGGAAAGATTATAGGCATTGACCTGGGCACGACCAACTCCTGTGTCGCAGTGATGGAGGGGAACAAGGCCCGGGTAATCGAGAACAGCGAGGGTGACCGGACCACGCCGTCGATTGTGGCCTTTACCAATGACGACGAGGTACTGGTCGGCCAGGCGGCCAAGCGCCAGGCGGTCACCAATCCCACCAATACCCTGTTTGCCGTCAAGCGGCTGATCGGGCGCCGCTTCGATGAGGATGTG